>PHBN01000111.1 GCA_002840635.1 Deltaproteobacteria bacterium HGW-Deltaproteobacteria-1 | reverse complement strand
TGAGCTTTCACGGGAGCAGCAGGCCTCGTTCATCATCAGTGACAGCCAGAATAAAAAAGGTTCCAGGCGCCAGCGACTGGCGGCGATGCTGCAGTATTGTCTTCCGGGTGTGCCCTGCGTCTATTATGGAGATGAAAAAGGCATGAACGGTTTTCTCGATCCCTTCAACAGAGAACCGTTTGCGGAAGCGCCGTACGACCTGACGCAGGATTACAGGGAACTGGCGCGGCTGCGCAACTCGGCAGATGCCCTGCAGACAGGGCACGTTGTTTTCTTTGCCCCCCATCGCGACTGCATCGGCGTCCTGCGTTACGTGATCGGCGGCCATGACGCGCTGGGCCGGCAGGCCGGGGACGGCGTCTATTTTATTGCGGTCAATCGTTCGGATACATCACGGCATGTTGTATTCGATTTTCTTGGCAGAAATCCGCTTTTTGACGGAGAACACCAGAGATCATTGAGTCCTGTCTTGAACGGCACCGTTAACTGCATGATGAGCGGGAACCGGTATACGCTTGTCGAAGCCCTGCTGGAAATTAAGCTGAAAGCACTGGGCGGTGTGTGGCTGAAAATAGCCTGACAAGGCCCGGAATCGCTGGCAATGCATAAAAAGAGCAAAACCATTCGGGGGAATGATGATAAGTTACAAGGAAACCTATTCACGCTGGAAAACCTCGGTTAAGGAAGAGTACCTGTTAAAGGAACTCGAATCCATCCAAGACGATGACGTACAGATCAAAGAGCGTTTTATCAGTGATCTGCCTTTCGGTACGGCGGGGCTGCGGGGTATTATCGGCGCCGGGACAATGCGCATGAACCGTTATGTCATCGGCCGTACGACACAGGGGCTGGCCGATTATCTGCTGACTGGCGGCAAGTCAGGCAGGTGTATGGTCATAGCTTATGACTCAAGGCAGTTTTCATCGGAATTTGCCAGGGAAACGGCATGTGTGTTTGCGGGCAACGGCATCCAGGCCTGCATATTCAAACAGTTGACGAGCGTACCCGAATTATCTTTTGCCGTTCGGCATCTGAAAGCGGATGGCGGCATCGTTATCACGGCCAGTCACAATCCCCGTGAATATAACGGATACAAAGTGTATTCCCCGTACGGGGGGCAGCTTGGACCCGAGGAAAGCCTGGAAGTCATGAAGAGCATACGGAGGCTGGATCCATTTGCGGATGTCAAAAGGATTGGTTACCGGGAGGGAGTTGATTCAGGCATGATCCGTGAAATCGGCGAAGAGATTGACCGGCTTTATTACGAGAGCATCGTTGCCCTCTGTGGTGATGAGCCTGCCGAGAACCTGAAGGTTGTCTATACACCGCTGCACGGGGCGGGATTGCGCACGGTAGAGCATGTTTTCCCTGCCGCGGGGATCATGAACCTTTCCATTGTCGAGGAACAGAGAATGCCGGATGGCCTTTTCCCGACGGTGAATTCACCCAATCCGGAGGACCCGGGAGCGATGAAGATGGCCATTGTCCTTGCCGGCCGCCTGGAAGCGGATCTGGCGATCGGCACAGACCCGGACGCGGACCGCATGGGCGCGGCCGTGCGCCGTCAGGACGGCAATTACGTGATGCTGACAGGAAATCAGATCGGCTGCCTGCTGGTCAATTACCTGCTTGAAAAGCGACGCTCCTTGGGGATGCTCCGGCCGTCGGATTACATCGTCAAATCTTTTGTCTCCACCGACATGGCCGATGCCATCGCACGGCATTACGGTGTTGCTTCTTACACAGTGATGACGGGATTTCGCTTCATTGCCGAACTCATTAAAAAGAATGAGCAGACCAATGACGGGTTCATCTTCGGATTTGAGGAAAGCTACGGTTTCCTCGCCGGGACATTTGCCCGCGACAAAGACGGAGTGCTTGCTGCGCTGCTTTTATGCAAGGCGGCACAGTATTACCGCAAGCGAAACCAAAGTTTACTCAACGTACTGGAAACGTTGTACCAGAATCACGGTTACTATCTTGACGGGGTGAAGAATATTGCTTTCAAAGGCCTTGATGGCATGGATCAAATGAAGTCGATCATGGCTGGGCTGCGCTTAAAACCGGTTGCCAGGATTGGCGATCTGGCGGTGAAGTATACAGAGGATTATCTTTCGCGCAAGAGAACCGCGGCTGACGGGACGGTGAAGGATATAGAGCTTCCCACTGCCGATGCGATCAAGCTTATCCTGGAAAACTCGGCATGGATCTGCATTCGTCCTTCAGGAACGGAACCGAAGATCAAGATATACTATGCCGTTTGTGAATCCACGCGGGAGGAGTCGGAAACCCGGCTGAAAAATATCGCAGCCGGCTTTGAGAAGATGATCTAATACTCCTATAATCCGGTTGCGTTCCCTGTTTGAATAAGTTAATATTTAAATATATCATAAATTATTCTGTTGGCATGCGTATGATGCGCGCGCGACAGTTGCACGTTTTCTTTGGACCTGGATTTTTCAGCTTTTTTATCTCCGGTCAACTCCGGAGGATTATAGCCTCGTAAAGCATGGAGGACTTAACAGTGTCTGCACTCATTTTAATTGTCGATGATCACCGCGACAATCTATATTTTCTGGAAACTATGCTGAAGGGATACGGTTTTGAAGTGATTTCAGCGGAAAACGGCAGGGATGCTTTGGATAAAGCCCATCTGAACCCTCCGGACGTGATTGTCACAGATATTCTGATGCCGGTGATGGACGGCTATGACTTATGCCGTCAATGGAAATCAGATGATAAACTCAAACATATCCCCCTGGTATTTTACACCGCCACATACACGGACCCTAGAGACGAGACGTTTGCGTTAAGCCTGGGGGCGGACCGCTTCATTCTCAAACCCCAGGAACCGGATATTTTTATGAATATGCTGAAAGAGGTATTGGGGGAGGAATATACGGCAAGACAGGTGGTGACTAAGCCTCTTGGTGAAGAAATGGAGTTTTTCAAGCAGTACAATGAAATTCTGTTTAAGAAACTCGAAAAGAAAGTGACGGATCTGCAAATTGCGAATCAGAATTCGAAGATTTTGGAAGACAAGTATCGTTCTCAATTTGAACATTTACAGGATGCAATCTTATTGACTAAGCCAGATGGTTCCATCATAGAGGCCAATAAAGCTGCCTGTGTGATGTTCGGAAGGTCGGCCGATGAAATCAGAGCCGTCGGGCGCAATGCTTTGGTGGATGTGACCGACCCGCGTTTGCAAACTGCGTTGGAAGAACGGATCCAGGCGGGTGAAGTGCATGCCGAAATCACAATGCTTCGAGCCAACGGCGAAAAATTTCCTGCAGACGTCACATCAACAATTTTCACCGATATGAATGGTCAGCAGAAAACCAGCCTGATCATACGAGATATCACAGAACGGAAGAGAGCGGAGGATATACTTAGGAAAAGTGAGGCACGTTTTCGCAGTTACTTTGAATTGCCTCTTATCGGTATTTCCATCACGTCTCCGGAAAAAGGTTGGATCGAGGTAAACAATCGCCTGTCAGACATTCTAGGTTATTCAGTTCAGGAACTCAAAGGCATGAGTTGGTCTGAATTGACGTACCCCGAGGATCTTGATGCTGACGTTGAACAATTCAATCGCGTTCTGGCCGGAGAAATTGACAGTTATGTGATTGATAAACGTTTTGTCCGTAAGGACGGAGAGATTATATGGATCAGCCTGGCGGCCGGATGTGTCCGTAAACAGGATGGTTCAGTGGATTATTTTGTGGCGTTATTAGAGGATATCAGCGTGCGTAAGCGGGCGGAGGAAGCCCTTCGTGAAAACGAGGAGAAATACAGGACCATCCTCGAAGATATGGATGATGTTTACTTTGAAGTGGATATCAAGGGTAATATCACGTTTGTTAATCGTTCCACCAGTAAAATGAGCGGATACTCTAAGGAAGAACTGATTGGGATGTCTTTTAAAAAAATTAGTGTACCCGATGTTATTGAACTGGTGATGCAATATTTTGGAGAAATATTCCAGACAGGTAAAACAGGTAAACCTTTTGTATGGAGTTTGAAAAAGAGGAATGGGGAACAGGGATTTTTTGAAATCGTTGCCTCCCTGATCAGGGACAAGCAGGGCCAACCGGTGGGATTCAAGGGAATAGGACGGGACATTACCGAGCGCAGGCAAACAGAGGCAAAACTTCAGCAGACCCTTGACAGTCTCAGGAAAGCTGTTGGTGCGACCATTCAGGTATTGGTTTCCGCCGTGGAGGCCAGAGATCCTTACACGGCCGGTCATCAGTCCCGGGTTGCGCATCTGGCCTGTGCAATAGCTGAGGATATGGGATTAACTCAGGATAAGGTTGAAGGGATCCGTCTGGCTGGTTCCATCCACGACATCGGGAAATTATCAGTCCCCGCAGAGATATTGACCAGACCTTCAAAGTTGACAAACATCGAATTTTCGATGATCAAAGAACACTCTCAGAATGGATACGAGATGCTCAAGCATGTGGAGTCTTCCTGGCAGAAGCGCGTATAATGGCCGTGGCCGATGTTGTTGAAGCCATGGCCTCTCATCGTCCGTATCGGCCCAGCCTGGGTATTGACTCTGCCCTTGAAGAAATTGAGAATAACAAGGGAATCTTATATGAAGCGGCTGTCGCCAACGCCTGTTTGAAATTATTCCGTGAAAAAGGCTATAATCTTCCATGAGGAGGATAAAAAATTTCTTAATGAAGACATGATTTTACGGTTCATCAAGGAAATGGACCCCCTGTTAACTTTATTGTAACAAGCGACGGTGTGTTACAAGCTTCCCTGTCAGAAAAACAATTATTTATCTCCAAAAAATGTTGACCTTTCTTCAAATTATTACATTTTATTTGTTAAGAGCATCCTGAGGGATTCTTTTGCAAATCATTCGTGTTTGTTTTTTCCCGAAAATTGATTTTACAATGTGCTGTTTCATGCAATAATTGATCTGTAGAAAGCATATTGGATGAAAAATTAACACCGTAATAACGAATACATAGATAAGGTTATGAGTGCCGGTTATTCGGCTGCGATGGCCTGATCGGTCAACATCATATTCAGACTATTGACGATACGATGGTTTGAATCAGCCATGGTGAATGGATAAAAATCAGTGGCACTTTTATTGCTTTATATTTCGTCCGGTAAGGTATATTTAAGAAGCAGGCAAACAACTGAAATGGGTGGATATAATGCCTGAAAGGCTCGGTCAGGTTCTGGCTTTTAAAAAAAATACCGCTGTATCCGATTCAAGCGAAATCATGGAGCGGGCAAAACAGGAATCGGACAGATTATTAGATCAAATATCACATGAAAATGATTCTTCACAGTCCAGTTCCCGTGTTAATCTCCATAATGCATTAAGCAGTTTGACTGCTGTTACAAAGAGTCTGGAAAATAAAATTAAACAGGCTGAATCCTCATCGGATATAATCGGTCAGAGTCTTCCTTCGAAAAAAGTTGTCCTGTCATCCGGTTTTGGCAAGGCTATAGAACAGGGAAAACAGGAAGCGGGTGAGGCGCAGGGACAAATATCCTGTGAAGTGGGGTCATTTCAGCCCGATTCCCGGACAAATCTCAAAAACGCATTGCGTAATCTAACGGCCGCCGCCAAAAAGCTCGAATTTGAAATTAAACAAGCCGAGTCCTCGGCTGAAAAAATCGGTCAGATTCTCCTTTCGAAAAAAATTATCACTGAGCGAGACCTGGATGAAGCCCTGAAAAGGAAAAGACAGGAACCGAGCAAGTATCTTGGGCAAATACTCTGTGAAATGGGTCTTCCTCAGTCCAGGATCATCAAGGGGATTCACTACAGCAACAAAAGAAAACAACTCGGACAGGTTCTTGTTGAACTGAATATCATAACCGCGGCGCAGTTGCGCGATAATCTCCTGCAGCAGACGCATCTTAGATACAGAGGTCTGCACACCCCTCTGGGCACCCTGCTGGCTGATAACGGGATCATCAGTGAAGAGCATTATATCCATGCCCTTTCCGCACACTTCAGCATGCCCATTGTTATGCTGAAAGATTATGAAGTAAAGCCATCCCTGCAAAAGATCATAGGTGAAAAGTATGCTTTGGAAAATCACATTATCGTTTTGAGCAATAGTAAAATGAAAGTGACAGCGGCTGTGGCTGACCCGCATTTATCCGTTATTGAAAATCTGGAGAAAGCACTGCCCAGAGGCAAAAATATTTATTTTTACCTTGCAAGGGCCTCGGAAATTGAAGATTGTTTGAACAAAAAATACGCTCCATCAAGAAAATCCGCATCGTTCATTGAAGCAGGGCCCCCTGTGAACGATGCGGACAATACCAATAAAGCACTGAATCGAATGACAAAAGGTGCGAAGACCTCAGAAGCCGAACGTAAAAAAATGGCAGCACATGATGATTTATTGGTGGACCTGCCGGGCATCAGACTGGCCAAGGACCGCCTGTCTGTGTCTATACGCCGGGCACGTCGGGATAATAATCTGACGGCCGTAATGTTTGTTGACCTGAATGATTTCAAGACCATCACCGATACCCTGGGAGATGACGCAGGAGAGCATGTGCTCAAGCAAGTGGTGAAACGTCTTCTTTCATGCGTGCGTGAAAGCGATACAGTTGCCCTTGGCGGCGCAGATGAGTTCCTGGTCATTGCAAACGGAATTCACACTCCTGAGAATGCATCTCAAATTGCCAGGAATATAATCCATTTAGTCTCCCAACCTGTTTTTTTCGATGGGGAACCGGCTGTCGTAGGGACAAACATCGCGATTGCGCTTTGTCCTTACGACGGTGAGGATATGGACCAGCTTATCAGACAGGCTGATAGGGCGATGTGCAGGATAAAAAAAACCGGAACAAATGGATACTGTTTTATCAATGATACAGTGAACAATCTATGGTGCAGGCCCTGACGAAGAGGCGGGCTGA
The DNA here is from genome assembly GCA_002840635.1 of Deltaproteobacteria bacterium HGW-Deltaproteobacteria-1. Classification (GTDB taxonomy): domain Bacteria; phylum Desulfobacterota; class Syntrophia; order Syntrophales; family Smithellaceae; genus UBA8904. The sequence goes on along the minus strand of PHBN01000111.1, from coordinate 2,561 downwards.
TTTTCTAATTTTCTAAATACATCATTTTGATCTGCAACAAACACTATTCGCCAAAAAATATTTTATTCATTGCATACACACCGAACATTCATTACAATCTCCTGCGATAAAAAGAAGTTATTGTCCAATCAAACATGAGAAAATTGCGTCGGCAGTTTTGTTCATGGAATAATCTTTTGAGGAAATGCAAATGTCTTCTCATCCTGTCATCGTGGGCGCCGCGCAATTCACTCAGCACAAGAAAACAGAAAAGCCTCTGGATCCGCTAAGCCTCATGGTAAAGACAAGCTCAGGTGCTTTGATCGATTCCGGTTCACCGGAATTAACGGGTTATATCGACCGCGTGTATGTGATGAATTTGTTCCAGTGGTCCTACCGTGACGCCCCCGGAATGCTCTCATCAAGGCTTGGCATCAAGCCGAGGCAGGCCTCTTATCTTCCGATTGGGGGCAATACACCTCAGATGATTGTCAACCGGGCCGCAAGGGACCTTGCCGCAGGCCGTTGCAAGGCCGTTCTCATGACCGGGGCGGAAGCCATTTATTCCCTGAGGCGGGCCATGAAGGGTGATGTTGTGCTGGATTGGCCCCGGAGCGTGCCGCCTGACCGGATCGACGGCGAGAACACAAGCGGCGTGGATAAAATCGAGGAGTCGTATGACCTGTTTTTTCCGTCACTGATGTATCCCCTGTTTGAGACGTCATTACGGGCGTCATCCGGCAGGTCTCCCGATGAACATCGGATGCGCATGGGGAAATCCTTCGAACGTCTTTCCAGGATTGCCTCGAAAAACCCCTTCGCGTGGTCAAAGAAAGCGCTGTCGGCCGAAATAATCGCCACGCCTTCTCCGGAGAACCGGTACGTGGGATACCCTTATACCAAGTACATGAATGCCAATGTCGATGTGGATCAGTCTGCTGCGATCATTATGACAACGGCAGAGTCTGCGCAGTCGCTTGGCATACCTGAGGATAAATGGGTTTACCCCATAGGAGGGGCTGATTTCAACGACATCTGGTATGTTACCCGCAGGCCATGCCTGCATAAATCGCCGGCCATACGCCATGCTGCACGCACTGCTCTTCAACAGGCCACTCTAACCCTTGACGACATCAGTGTATTCGATATTTACAGTTGTTTTCCTTCCGCCTTTGAGATTGCCCGGAAAGAGATAGGCATTCCGGATGACGACCCGAGAGAGTTAAGCGTGACAGGAGGACTTCCCTTTTTTGGCGGTCCGGGAAATAACTATGTGATGCATGCCATTGCCGCAGTGGTCGATCTTATCAGGAAAGACCGCTCCCAAAAAGCCATGGTAACGGCAAATGGCTGGTATCTCACGAAACATGCCATCGGCATTTATGCCGGGACGCCTCCTGTGCACCCATGGAGTGACAGGGATGATTCGTTGACACAGCGTGCCATCGATGCGGAGGCTCTGCCCATGCCTGTTGAGAAGGCATCCGGATCTTTTACCGTTGAGGCCTATGTGATCCGGCACGACAATGCCGGCAATCCTATACAGGGGACCGTGGTAGGCAGGCTTAAAAATGGCAGCAGAGCCCTCGCCGTCATTGATGCCGATCCGGATGGACTCCTGCTTATGGAAAAGATCGAATGGGTCGGGAAAGAGGGTTATGTCCGATACGATGAGGCTGTCGGGAAAAACATGGTCCGGTTCGATGTCTGGGGGTAACACAAAAGGAAAAGGCAAAGAAGATGCGGCTCTGTGTTTGTCGCTTAAAAAAAACGATCATTCAGCTATTGTGCAAACAAAGAGATAAGTAACAGATGGCTCCGGGTGCATGAGGAACCGTTTATCAATTAAAAACATAGCCGGGTAAAACAGCCAGTTGCTACCTTTTCTTTCGATCGGTAAAAAGCACAATCCACGTCTGTCAAACCACACAATTTACAGTCTATATTACATTGACATATAAAACCGATTTTCATATAGTTCTAGAAAATTAGTTATGTAAAATCAAAATGATAAAAAGATGAACCCATTAAAATTCATCCGCACATCAAACGAAACCGAGCCGGAAATGGCGAGGCGGGAATATATTACACGCAATTTATTATTTTTTTCATTTAGCATCACACTCTCTTTTTCCCTGATAACATTTATCCTATACCAGTTAGGCAAAATGCCTCTTGATACGTTGCTAATCTATTCCATACTTACGATCATGCTTCTAGGGGCCATGTTTCTCACAGAAGCTGGATTCTGGCGTGCAGCCGGTATCATCCTTCCATTGCTGATGTATTTTCCTGCGGTGAACGCAAATTATATTGGCGGAATTGATGCACCCGGTAATTTCATGTATGCAATTCTGATCATGTTTGTGGCATTTATTTACGGGTATCGGAAAATGTGGATTGCCCTCGTGATCTGTCTTGCTACATATCTCGGCCTTGCCTGGATGATATCCATTGGTTACATAAAACCATTCAGAACGTCGGAAGTTGTCTTTGTAAACAGGGTTGTACTCGTTGCCGGTTTTCTCGTGAGTATATCTATCATGATCTGGCTTTTAGCCCGCAGTTATGAAAGTGAGATA
>PHBN01000458.1 GCA_002840635.1 Deltaproteobacteria bacterium HGW-Deltaproteobacteria-1 | reverse complement strand
CCAATATTGAAATCTGTTTTTTATAAAAAACCTGTTCACTGACAATATGTTTAATTTTATCTTCCAGCTCTGTAAATTTACTGATCTCCACGTTCATTTGAGTCCTTTTTAAAGATGCATCATCCGTAATCATGCTATTTTTTTGATTATATTTATGCCAATTCATTCCTGAAATGTCAAGTTGTTATTTTGGCTTGCGTCTCTGCAAGCACCTGGAAATACCGGTCCAATTCCGCGAGCATCGCATCACTGTCCGTCATTTTGCCAACCGTTTCACGAAACCGTCCCGACCCGGTCAATCCCCTGGTGTACCAAAGTAAATGCTTGCGAAAAGACTTGTCTGCAATTCGTTTTCCCAAATAATACTCTTCCATTTCCCAATGTTGTTTAATAATTTCCATTCGCTGGGACAGCGAAGGACGGTAATCCTCAACAACGTCCGCCAATGGTTGATGAATACCTTGAAATATCCATGGATTCCCTAAAGCGCCGCGGCCAATCATCACCGCGTCACATCCGGTCTCCGAACGCATTTTACGGGCGTCTTCCGGCTGCCGAATATCGCCGTTTCCAATGACTGGAATTTTAACGGCATTTTTGACTCTGGCAATAACGCTCCAGTCGACATGACCCGAAAAGCCCTGATCTACAGTTCGCCCATGAACAATTATTGCCGATATCCCTGAATCTTCAGCTATTTTTGATATCTCGATGGCATTGATGGATTTCTGGCTCCACCCCGAACGAATTTTGACAGTCACAGGGACAGACACGGCGTCAACCACAGCTTTAATAATCCGGCCGGCAAGGGCAGGATCTCTCATCAACACGGCACCTGCACCGGCTTTGATGACTTTTTTTACCGGACATCCCATATTGATGTCAATCACAGCCGGATGAAAATCGGAAACGATAACAGCCGCTTGAGCAAGGACACCGGGATCGGCGCCAAACAACTGAATGCCAAGCGGTTGATCTTCCGGGCAGGTTTTCAGATATTCGATTGTTTTTGCTGATTCGCGAATCAGGCCATTGGCGCTGATCATCTCAGTGAAGCACATGTCACAGCCAAACCGTCGGGCAATTAACCGAAAGGGTAAGTTCGTAATACCCGCCAGCGGCGCGAGAACCGTTTTATTCTGAAATAGATTATTTACTCCGGACACACATCAATCCTGAAAGGATGCTGATTCACGAAGATACCGGGCTGCTTTATTCAGCTCTTCGAGCGTGTTGATGCCCATCACTTCAACATAGTCCGCCGTCAAACAGGCATGAACCTTTC
>PHBN01000457.1:1961-2613 GCA_002840635.1 Deltaproteobacteria bacterium HGW-Deltaproteobacteria-1 | reverse complement strand
TCTCTTGAAAGTTTCATATTATCCGGGCTGCTCGCTGCACGCGACGGGAAAAGAATATGATCAGTCCATGAAGGCTGTCAGCCGTGCCCTCAACATTGAGCTCAAAGAAGTTGACGATTGGTCCTGTTGCGGAGCGTCATCTGCGCACAGCACCAATTTTGATTTGTCCATTGCGCTTTCGGCGCGTAACCTGATTGCCGCCGAAAAGAACGCGATGGATGTCATGGTACCCTGCGCTGCCTGCTTCAATCGCTTCAAAATGGCCGAGCACCATCTGAAAGGTGACAAAGACCTCAAAGCGAAGATTGAAGGTGTGGTTGGTGCCAAATATCAGGGCGGCATTGCCATTCGCAATCCGATTGATATCATCTACAATGAAATTGGTATCGATGCGCTGGCGGGGAAAGTTATCAAACCACTCACGGGATTGAAACCGGTTTCGTATTACGGTTGCCTCCTGCTTCGTCCACCGGAGGTCTGTGAATTTGAAAATTATGAAAATCCCTTTATGCTCGATAAAATGATGAGGGCCATCGGCGCCGATGTGAAAAACTGGTCTTACAAGACTGATTGCTGCGGCGGATCGTTATCCATCAGTAAAACGGCTATTGTTGTCGAAATGTGTGACAAGCTGATGAACGCAGCGAAGGAA
>PHBN01000457.1:0-1883 GCA_002840635.1 Deltaproteobacteria bacterium HGW-Deltaproteobacteria-1 | reverse complement strand
TTTAAATCGCACATGTTTGATCCTCAGCCGCTGATGAGACAATTGAGGTTGATCTCATAAATCAATAAGCTGCTAACACCTGCTGCTTTTGAAGTTTAAAAGTTGGAGAAAATTCTAAATTAGGGACAATTATGGAAAAACGTTTGATCAAGAAAGATGCACTAGCGGGCATTGCCAAAAAAATGGCCGGAGACTTCCTGGTTTGGGCGCCGGTAAAGAGGGAAGACAATGTTCTTTTTGAACCCCTGGGGAGTGAAGAACCTTTCTTCAGTTACCTGAATTCCAAAAACGCGCCGAAAAATGTTTTCTTCCCGCACACGGAAACCATGATGAAATTTACGCGCACGCCGAAAGGCATGGTATTCTCTTCCGAAGTCAATGCCTCCGGTGAGACGGTCCTGTTCGGTGTCCGCCCCTGTGATGCGCACAGCTTCGCGCTTCTGGATAAGCTGTTCGACCAGGAAAAATACAAGGACGCTTATTACGTTGCGAAAAGACAAAACACAACGGTCATCGCCATTGCCTGTGTGAAACCACCTTACGCGAGTTGTTTCTGCACGTCCGTCGACGGCGAACCGGCAGGGCAGGAAGGTTCGGGCCAGGGAAGCAATTAAATCCAAAATTCCCGCCCATGAAGTCAAACCGATTCTGGATGTGAATTTCGACAATCCCTTTTGGAACACCATTCACGGAAAATGCCTGGCCTGCGGCACTTGCACCTATATGTGTCCCACCTGTCATTGCTTTGACATCAGTGATGAGGTCAAAGGCGCTGACGGCGTCCGCATCCGTTCCTGGGATTCCTGCATGTTCCCGATGTTTACCAAGGAAACGTCGGGGCACAATCCGCGTTCCTCGCAGAAGGAAAGATGGCGTCAGCGCGCCATGCACAAGTTCAAATATTATGTGGATAATTTTAATGCCATCGCGTGTGTCGGATGCGGCCGGTGTGTTATGTCTTGTCCTGTAAATATTGATATTCGAAAGATTGTTGAAGATATTTCAAAATTATAATTAGGGAGTTAGTAATGCAAAACCCATATATTCCTTATCCCGTTGTGGTGGATAAAATCATTACTGAAGTCGATACCAAAGACATCAAGACGTTTCGTTTTAAGTTTGTCAATCCCGAAGACGAGCAGAAATACGCATATATACCCGGCCAGTTCGGCGAGCTGTCCATTTACGGCAAGGGCGAATCGCCTATCGGAATTGCTTCATCCCCCACCCAGAAGGGATATGTGGAATTTACTGTCCAGAAAGCCGGCGTCGTTACCTCGGCACTCCATGAAATGGAAGAGGGCGAGGTGATGGGTCTCCGCGGACCGCTGGGTAATTCCTGGCCGCTCGAATTTCTCGAAGGGAAAAATATTGTCATTGTCGGCGGCGGTTTCGCATTCACCACGCTTCGGTCGCTGATCAATTATATGATTTACGGTGACAACCGCAAGCGTTTCGGCAACGTAACCGTGATTTACGGTGCGAGAAACCCCGGCCTGCTGCTTTACAAAGATGAATTGATTGAATGGCAGAAACGGGACGATCTGAATATCAATGTTACCGTCGATAAAGGCGATGCGACTTGGAAGGGCAGGGAAGGTTTTGTCCCCGCGGTCTGTAAGGATGTTGCTCCCAGCAAGGAAAACGCCGTGGCCGTGATCTGCGGGCCCCCGGTCATGATCCGCTTTACGCTGCCGGTGTTCTTTGATCTTGGTTTTTCCAAGGAGAATATTATCACCTCCCTGGAAATGCGCATGAAGTGCGGTATCGGCAAGTGCGGCCGCTGCAATGTCGGCAGCAAATATGTCTGCAAGGACGGTCCGGTCTTTACTCTGGCGGAATTGGATAAACTGACGCCGGAATACTAGAAAGTCCCGAATTCT
>PHBN01000110.1 GCA_002840635.1 Deltaproteobacteria bacterium HGW-Deltaproteobacteria-1 | reverse complement strand
CAGCCTGCGGGCAATCAATCCCGAAAACGTGGTCGTGGTCGATACCACCGACGCGGGCAATCACCGCGTCATTGCCGAAGTGGACTGGGACAGCGCCTTTACCGCCGTGCATGACGAGGCCATCTATATGCTGGCCTCCGAGCAGTACCATGTGGACAAGCTTGACCTGGAGCGCAAGAAGGCTTACGTCAGAAAAGTGGATACCGACTATTACACCGATGCCATGACCTACACCAACGTGCGGGTAATCGACTCTTTCGACAATCACACCGAAGGCGGAGCCATTGTCGAGCACGGTGAAGTGCAGGTCGTACGCAAGGTGGTGGGCTACAAGAAGATCAAATTTTACACGTCGGAAAATCTCGGCTATGGGGACGTCAATCTGCCGGAAAAAGACATGCACACGACAAGCTACTGGTTTACAATCCCGCGCGACAGGCTGCGTAAACTCGATTTTACACCCGCGGAAATTATCGACGGGTTATCCGCGCTGGCCTATACGCTTCAGCACTTATCCGCCCTGTATCTGATGGCGGACACGCATGACATCGATCGGTCGCTGGGAGATAAAAGCGGGGAGTGGTTTGTGAGCCAGGGAAAAACCGGACGTGTAATCACATCATTTGACGCGGGGCGGCCGGATATGGTCGAGAATAAAACCGGCGCAAGAATTGATGAGTTCGACCCCACCATTTTCATATTTGATTCCTATCCCGGCGGCATCGGCTTTTCCGAGCTGCTCTACCATGAACACGCGAATCTGCTGTCATCCGCTAAACATCTGATTGAAAAGTGTCCCTGTGCCTATGGCTGTCCCTCGTGTGTTGGACCCACGCTGGAAGTGGGCAAAACCGCCAAGGAAATTGTTCCGAAGATTATTGAGATGGTTTTAGGGAAAGGTTAAAGGGACGAGACGCTTCGTCAGGCTCAGCGACCGAAGGTGCAAGCGACAATGAAAATTAAGTGAAATATGAAATCGATTGATAAATTAAAACGCCTGACCGGCGAGACAGGCGAGCCACCGAAAAGAGAACAGGCGCAAACCACGACCCCGTCTCCCGAAAGGCTCTCGCAGTTGAACGATCTGCGACGCAGGATCGAAAGCGTTGTCACGCGCGCACAGGCCAGAAACGCATCAGCAAAAGCAGAGGTGGCATCGCGGGGCAATCAGGGACTGATGGAAATCCTCAAAGGCTGTGAAATTGAAAATGAACACGGCCGTTTTTTTCTGGTCAGTGACTTGTTGTCCGGTACAAGCCGTCACGGCCACCGCAACATTCGCGAGGCGTTTGATTTTGATATGATGGCGGCGGGAATGCTGGCCAACAATCCCATCCTCGGGGAGTACACCTCCTCGGATGCCCTGTTTCTGGATACCGAAACCACGGGGCTGGCGGGCGGCACCGGCACGATGGCCTTTTTGATCGGACTGGGCTGGTTCGAAGAAGGCCACTTTCAGGTCCGCCAGATTCTGGCGCGAGATTTTGGTGAAGAGAAAGCGGCGCTGACCTATCTCAGGGAGATTGCCGCACGAAAAAAATTCCTGGTCACTTTCAACGGTAAAGCCTTCGACGTCAACCTGCTCTCTACGCGCTTTATTTTGAACCGGATGCCCGGATGTCTCGCAGAGCTTCCTCATCTGGATCTGTTGCATCCGTCGCGTCGCATTCTGGGGCATCGCCTGATAAACTGCCGGCTTGCCACTCTGGAGGAGGAAATCCTCGGCGTCAGGCGAGAGGGCGACATCCCCGGATGGGAAATACCTCAACGCTATTTTGACTGGCTTCGCCGGCGTGATCCCCGACTACTTGCCGGCATTTTTGAACACAACCGTCTGGACGTTATTTCCATGGCGACACTCACCGCGCATTTGGTTGATGTATTGACTGCGAATGCCCTTGCGCAGCATACGCATGAAGACGATTATCTGGCGGCTGCCCGTCTTTTACTGCAGAAGTCCAACAGGGAGGGCGCGCAAAAAATCCTCGACACATTCCGGGAAGATGCTTGCCCCGAATTTTCAACACAATCCAAAAAAACACTGTCCCAACTTTACAAACGCACGGGGAGGTTGGATGAAGCGGCTCAAATCTGGATGCAGATGACCGCCTGTGAGCCTTACGAATTTTATGCTGTTTCGGAAATGGCCAAATATCTGGAGCATCATATCCGGGATTATATCCGTGCAAAAAATATGGTTGAAAACGCCCTGTCCGGTAAAAACTCTTTTTCAGATGAAGAAAGAGATTCTCTTTCACATCGATTGAAACGGTTAAACAAAAGGGTCCTGTTGGGCAGTCGTGAACACATATAACAATTATTCTTTGCTCCTTGACGTTGAAGACAAAAAATACGTTGAAAATCATTACATAAATAGGCAGATAATAAGTATCCATGATAATGGATGAAAAATTCATATAGCAAGTGGGCAGAATTCAATTATTGTCCTTTATGAAAGACAGTGGTCTAAGAGGTAGATGATGAAATCAAAGAATATTCAGTGGATTTTTTTCCTGGGAATGTTTTTCTTGATGGCCTGCCAGGCCTGGGCGGAAGAGTGGACATACTATGATACAGCGCTGGCCGGCACCATGTATTATGATAAAAGCGGCATTTTTGAAGCTAAAAAAGGCATCCTTTCAGTGTGGACTAAAAACATATTAAGCACAGATTCAAAAAAGCAATATTTTTCTATTCTTAAAAAAATAGATAAGGCACCCGATGACCCCTCTAAGTTATCCTATTATAAGAGTTTGATGGAAATTGACTGCACAAATAAAAAATTCCGATATGTCTATGCGGTTTTTTATGATGAACAGGATAATATTATTTACGCATCATCGGAAAACGAAACGAGTGAATGGAATACGATCGAACCCGATTCCATTGGTGAAAAATTAATGAATCTGGTTTCTGCGGGATATACTATTTCAAAGGAAACTGATGTTGCGGAAAAAGTCGAGACTCCCGTTCCTTCAGAGGAGACGATCGCAGTTGCCAAAGCCGTGAAGCCGGTTCCTTCAAAAGAGACTGTTATAGCGGTCAAGGTCGCAGAGCCGGTTCCTACTAAAGAAACCGCACCTGTTGATAGGGTCACAAAACCCGTTACGCCAAAGGAAACTGCCGTTGCGGCCAAAGTCACGGAGCCTCTTCCCCCGAAGGAAACCGAACCTGTTGCTCCAAAAGAGACGGTCGCTGCCGTAAAAGTCTCGGAACCCATTCCTCCGAGGGAAACTGTTGCTGCCCAGGTCGAGAAACCTGTCTATCCCAAAGAAACTGTCCTTGCCGCCAAAGCCGCAGAACATGTTCCGCCAAAGGAGACTGCCGTCGGTGCTAGAATCGCAGAATCTGTGCCTCCAAGAGAGACTGTCGCTGATGCCACAGTCAAGAAACCTGTTTACCCGAAACGGACGGTCCTTGCCGCCAAAATCCTGGAATCCATTCCTCCGAGGGAGAGTGTCATTACCGCAAAAGTCGCTGAGCCCGTTCCACCGAAAGACACTGCCGCTGCCGCACTCACAGTTCCGGATAAAAAACCGGTTCCTGACAAAAGCAATCAGCATGAAACAAAAGCTATCCCGGGAAAAGATGATGACAAAGACATGGCGGTTAAAGGTGAGAGCCGGCGTGAATCCGGCAATACAGAAGCCAACCAGAAAACCGGGAACCGTGAGCTTCAAGATCAAAAGATCAAGCTGCCTGCGGAAAACCGTCTCCCGGTTTCTGCGGCAGTCAGGGAAGTCGGCCGCGATGGACGTTTCATTGCTTTTGACAATCAGACCGTTCTGGACACGAAGACGAACCTGATCTGGGCGGCAAAAGATAACGGGCGGGACATTAATTGGTATGATGCAAAAAAATATTGCATGACGTATCGAGGAGGTGGTTACACAGATTGGCGAATGCCGACAAAAGATGAACTTGCTCAATTATATGATGCAAGAAAAGCACAGCGTTATGAAGCTCGGCAAAATCCACTGCACCTTACGGAACTGATACGTCTCTCCGATTGTTGTCCCTGGTCATCGCAGACACGGGGTTCCGAATCCGCCTACTTTGATTTCAGCGATGGCACACACTGGTGGTTTCTCTCACCCGGCACAAGCGTCAACCGGGCTCTTCCCGTGCGGGAAGCCAAATAGGTTATTCAGCCAGTGTCTTTTTAGGTTAAGGGCAACCTTCATTGTTGTTGCTCTTCATACTTCTCCAGTTTCTTTCGCAGAGTTTTACGTGTAATCCCCAGGCGCCGGGCCGCTTCGCTTTTATTGCCGCCGCACGTATTGAGTGCCTCAAGGATGCTTCTTTTTTCCACTTCGCCAAGCGGCAGATTTACTGAAGTACTTGCCGATTGGCTTTGCGTGATGCTTTCCCCCTTGTCATTTGCGCCGCCGTCATCAGCCATCAGAAGGGTCAGCTCGACTTCGTCAAGATAAGGATTCCGTGACAAAACCACAGCCCGCTCAACGGCATTCATCAACTCCCGGACATTGCCCGGCCAGCGATATTCTACAAGCTTCTTCATGGCCTGTGGTGTAAAGCTTGTTACATTTTTGGAATTTTTCGCAGCAAATTCCTGAAGGAAATGCTGCGCCAAAAGCGGAATGTCTTCTTTTCTTCCTCGCAGCGGCGGCACAGTGAGCGCCACAACATTGAGCCTATAAAACAAATCTTCGCGAAAACGCCCCTGTTCCATTTCTTTTTTCAAATCCTTGTTGGACGCTGCAATGACGCGGACATCGACCTTGAGCACTTCCGAACCGCCGACGCGCGTCAATTCTCTTTCCTGCAAAACCCGCAGGAGCTTGACCTGCATCGCCGGCGACATCTCGCTGACTTCATCCAGAAAAATACTGCCGCCGTCGGCCTGCCGAAACTTCCCCTCCCGGCGTTTGTCCGCTCCGGTAAAGGACCCTTTTTCATGGCCGAATAATTCCGACTCCAGCAGGGTTTCCGTGAGTGCCGCACAGTTTATCTTAATGAAGGGTGCATCTTTTCGATTGCTGTTATAG
>PHBN01000109.1 GCA_002840635.1 Deltaproteobacteria bacterium HGW-Deltaproteobacteria-1 | reverse complement strand
CCCGCGGATAGACCGCTTCCAGCGGCACGGGATAATTATAAGCGTCCTTTACGATCGATTCCAGCACATCGGGCGGATATTCTTCGGACAAAAAAGCTGAGGATACCAGCAGGGCGGCCTGCCAGTAAGGTTTGTCCCGGAGTGCGATAATATCATTCATGGAAAGCTGCGGAATCCTGTCCGGCACGAACAGGCCTTCATCCGGTGCCTGACCGGCGAGCAGTGCTTCCTGAAAGGACACATCTCCGGTAAAGGGAGTAATTCCCTCCATGGCGTTCACATGACGATTCGTGCTGTAATAGCGAATGGACATCTTTCACATCCTTTTATCTCATGTTTTGTTTAAACGTATTGGCGCAAATAAATCAACAAAAAAGACAGGTGAAGCAGGAGCCGAGTTCACGCTCCGTTCTGAATAACTGTTGGAAAATGATAACTTCTATGTTAAAAATCATGAAGTTTTCAAAAAAGCGGTGCAACGTTTATTTCAGGTTGAGGGAACATGGAAGAAAAAAAGCCTTTCCGTTTGACGGAGACCGTCCAGAGCGCGGGTTGAGCCTGTAAGATCGGTCCGGGGGACCTGTCCGACATTCTCAGCGATTTACCGCTCATATCCGATCCTCATTTACTGACCGGTTATGAACACGCGGAAGACGCGGGAGTGTATAAAATTTCGGATAACCTCGCACTGGTTCAGACAGTGGATTTTTTCACGCCGACGGTGGATGATCCATTCACCTTTGGACAGATTGCGGCAGCCAACGCGATCAACGATATTTACGCGATGGGAGGCACCCCCCTGACCGCCATGAATATTGTGTGCTTCCCGATCAAGACGATGGATAAAGCCGTCCTCAAGGAGGTTCTGCGCGGGGGACTGGATAAAATGCGTGAGGCGGGGGTTCTGCTCATGGGCGGACACAGCGTGGAAGACAACGAAATCAAGTACGGACTGTCTGTGACCGGCACGATTCACCCGGATCATGTGCTGTTCAACCGCGGCGCCAGAGCGGGTGACAAACTGATTCTGACCAAGCCGCTGGGCACCGGCATTATCAGCACGGCTCTCAAAGCAAACGCCGTCAATAACTCGCTGCTTTCCAGAGCAGTCGCCTGCATGACGGAACTCAATAAAAAAGCATCCGAGTTGATGATCGCCGCGGGCGATATTCATTCCTGTACGGATATCACCGGGTTCGGTTTTTTCGGGCATGCCTGTGAGACCATTGAAGACAGCGACACGGGCCTGCATATTCTTTCACAGTCCATACCGGTCCTGGAGGGAGTCCGGAATCTGCTGGAAACGGGTTACATTCCCGGCGGCCTCTACCGGAACCGTAACTTCCGTCTCCGTCAGGTTGAAAAAGCGTCTTCCTGCCCGGACTGGATTTTTGATGTCTGTTTTGACCCGCAGACGGCGGGTGGCCTGTTTTTCAGTCTACCTGCCGAAAAAGCGCAGCCGCTTGTGGAAACAATGCACGCAGCAGGCATTGCGGATGCCGCAATCGTGGGAAATGTCGTAAGCGAACACCCGGGCATGATTTTCATAGAGTAAAGACCCCGAATCTAACCCGATGAAAGAAAGCAATGAATTTCGAATCTGTTTCCATAAAAAGCGAGACGCAACACAACCTGAAAAAACTTCTGGACATGGTGCATCCAGATGATTCGCTTTTGCTTTTGATGTATGGCAGTCCGGACCCGGATGCCATAGCCTCGGCCATGGCGCTTCGTGAAATTATTCGGCGAAAAAAAGGCCTGACCAAATGTGTTTTTGCAGCAACAGAGCCTTTTCGACGCCAGCAAAATAAAGAACTGGCACAGGCGATGCGCCTGACCATTCGATTATTGAACCAGGTGGACTTAAGCGACTATCGGCTTATCGCTCTGGTGGACGCGCAACCTTCCTTTTTCGGTAATCAATTCCAGTCAACTAAACCAGCCATCGTCTTTGATCATCATCCCCGCCAGGGTGACTGGTCAGCGGAACTGACAGACATCCGTCCACAGTACGGAGCGCTTTCCAGCATTTTTACAGAATATCTCCTGAACGCGCGCGTGCGTATCCCCCGTAGTCTGCACACGGCGCTTCTGTATGGCATCAAAACGGATACGGACAATTTCGACCGCGAAACAATTGCCGAAGACATTCGAGCCTACATGTACCATGCCCGACGTGCCAATATGCGGTTGATCAAACGCATTGAACTCAATCAGACACCGCTCAGCTATTTGAAATATTTTGATCATGCATTTCATCACATGAAGCACTATCGCGGTCGCCGCGTTGGATTTCTGGGGCACGTAGAAAGTTCGGATGTTTGCGTGCAGGTCGCGGATTTCTATTTACGTATGATATTGAAATCCCCCTGGATGTTTTAAAGGCAGAATTGAAAGGAAACTTATCCCAGCAGAGCATTGATCATTTTCTGAATCAATGCCTGAAAAAAAGCGGCATGAGCAAACCGGACTCATCTGCTGTCAAAACGGAGGAAGAAAAAATATGAAAGACATCGGTTTTCACAAAGAGCTCACAACCGGATGCTACCTCAACCCCTTTGACGGCTTCGAACCAAAAGATATGCCCATTGAAGAGCGATATGATGAAACGACAGGCATAGCAAGCCGGATCCTGCCCTACCGGGTGCATCCCGCCCGAAAACCGGACACCGACGCTTATGTGGAAAAATCACCTGAATCGATCTGTCCATTCTGCCCGGAACTTTTTGAAAAACTGACGCCAAAATTCACATCGGATATCGTAGAAGGCGGACAATTCAAAAAAGGAAGTGCTTTTTTGTTTCCCAACGCGTTCCCTTACGACGCCGCCAACTCAGTGGCCATCTTATCATCCCGCCACTTTATACCACTCGATCAGTTGACGGCAGACACGATGCGTGACGGCTTTGCCGTCTGCCGTGATTATTTTTTCCGCATCGCCGAACTGCAGAAGGGCTATCAATACTGTTCGATTAACTGGAACTACATGCCGCCCGCGGGAGGCGGGCTGATTCATCCTCATCTGCAGACCATCGTGAGTAAAAAGCCGACCAATTTCATGCGGCGGCTGTTAGCCAGTGCCCAAAACTACATGGCCGCATCAGGCGGCGGCAACCTGTGGAGGAACATCCTGGTCATGGAACAGGAGGCTAAAGAACGTTTTATTGTGTCCACCGGCACGATTTCCTGGCTTGCAGCGTTTTCTCCCAAAGGCATGGCTGGCGAAGTCGATTTTTATTTCAAGGAAAAGACGTCATTTTTCGACCTGACCGAAGCCAACTTTGATGAGATGCTGTTGGGTCTGTCCCGGATTTTCCTTTACCTGTACATCAATAATTACATGGGCAAAATCGTGCCGCGCTTTGAACTGAATCCTCTGGGCACCAGCGATATAAATTACTTTGAAAAACTGCACGATGAAATCATCTGCCCGATTGCGCCTGAACAGCTTTGCAAGGAACTCCGAACTTATTTTATATCGTAATCCCTGATAACAATCACTCGACGGCACATCTGATCGTTCAGGTTTTGGTATACTCTCTAGTTTCCGGGACTGGTCATTTGAATCTCCTGATGAAAAAGGGTTGCTAATTTCCTCTGGAATTCCTTGGAATTCACTTACAAGCATCCCTCAACCTATTGAGGCTCCACCAAATATTGAGGCCAAACAAATTTTTTCGTCTTTTTCCACCACTCTCTCGCTGATCTAAAAAGCTGATATTAAAGGATGAAATAAAGATTCTGATTCTCCATCAACAATTGGCAGGACATTTGCTATTATATCCAACGTGAACGGAGCTATATATGACTTAGTGCACAAAAGCGCCTGCTTTGACTCAGATATAACTTTTCTTGGATGTCAGAGAAAATTTTTGGAGGATATTTCCCCCATTTTCGGCATTTGACAAACCGTGAATCATATTTACGCATCTTATTTACTGTTGTTCCTGTGAGTTAACGCACCGATGAAAATTTAGGGGAGGATACTATGATGGAACAAATGAAAGCGCCGCAAAAGCTCAAAGGAATAGGTGAAGTCATGAACCGATTCCTGAGGGGATCACTAATGCCGGTCTTGTCGGTAATCGCACTTCTACTCGCACTGGCCGGATGTGGCGGCGGTGGTAGCGACAGCAGCTATCTCTTGGGTTCCTTGGCGCCGACCCCCGCTCCCACGGAGACAATCCCGGTTACATCGGCACTTACCGCCGTCGTGCAGCCTTTGGAGCCTGGTCCCTATACGGTTGCGTGCAGCAATGTCATCCAGGATTTACCGCGCCGCAGGACTCGGATCTCTATGGTGACTTTGCCGGACTATCGTTGCAGTTCGTCGTTGTCGTGTGCTACCCCACTACGGCCGATAACCCCCGTCCCGACTACCCGCTGTCGTCAACCGACAGGTCGGTACCGCATATGCAGACTGGCGATGAAGCGCCGTTATTTACGGACGCCTCGGCTCGTTATCCGGTGGTCGCGTTTTCCCATGGCTACAAGGGCAGTCCGATCTCCTCCGACGACTATATGAGGGCGCTGACCGTTAGCGCGAGCTATGGTTACATTGTCATCGCCCCGTTTCACGGCGACCTGCGCTTTTCCAACCTAAGTCTCAATGACCTCCAGCTCCAGGACCTCTATGACTTGGGAGTGACAACAACAAACTTCACGGCGATGCAGGCGCTGCGACCCCTTGCGATATCCGCGGCACTCGTCCTCGTTCTCGCGCACCCGCAATGGAAAGATCATATCGATAACACAAAGATCGGCGGTTTCGGGGCGAGCATGGGCGGTGAGACAATGCTGCTGTTGGCAGGCGCCAAGCTGACGACCACATACTTCGACATCGTGACGTCCTCGAAACAGGTCACCTACGATGCGCGGATCAAGGCGGCAGTCGGATACGTGCCGTATTTCGGACATCCGATCCTGCCTGCATTCGGAAATAACCAGGAAGGGCTCGCCGGTATCAGTCTGCCGTTCCTCGGCATTTGCGGTACGGCAGACACGACCGCTCCTATCAGCGAAGCGGAGAACGGTATATCGCGACTAACGGGAATCCGCAGGCTGGTTGCACTCTCAGGTGTTGCACATGAATTCGACGATGCCTCGAGAAACGATATTTTCACGTGGACGATTACCTTTCTCGATGCGGAAGTCCGCGGCGACCCGGATGCGATCAGCCGTCTTTCCACGATGGGAAGCGTAGCGGGCGGGGGAGATGACAGCGTTTGGCTGTACTAAAACGGACTGCCCTGACGTAAAGGCCACGACTACTTCTTTTATCCGGAGGCTAATGATAAAGAAGGAGCAGTTAAAACAGCCTATCGTGAACGATTTATAACTGGAGGAGTGTTGAAATGTGGAAAAAATTAAATGACATTAAAAATGGTCATACTGAAAGTGCCTTATTAGAAGTCCCCGGCGGGTGGATAGTCAGAACCGTCGTGACGTATTATTCCGCCACCGGAGGGGGAGTGAGTTGTGCAGTGGAACAAACCTTCGTGAGTGATCCAAAGCATGAGTGGGGGGATTTGGAGATAGAAGACCTCTGAAGAAATGATGTAATATTGCCGGTAGCCAGTCTGGCATAAAGTGTTGCCATATGATCATCAAATTATAAATTGGAGGTGAAAAAATGAAAATGAAATGTTTGATGAAGTATTTATTTGTAATGGCATTTTTAACCCTGATGATCTCATCAGCAGCCTCTCAACTCAACGCAGCTGTTGACACATCAGGCAAATATCAAGACCCCGGGCTTACGCTGCTTTTTGCTCAGGACACTGGTTCCGATTCTCCCATTCTTCTTGCGCATTACACAGGTTGGCGTCATCGACATTCGTATCGGAGGTATGGTCATCATCGCTGGTATTATCATAATCCGCCCCCTTCCCGCCGGTATTACCATCGCCGGTCTCGTCACTATGGTCCTCCGCCGCCTCCTCGCCCACCGCATCTGCCGCCTCCGCCCCCACCTCCTTTCGGTCCGAGGTGATTAATGATGCAGGACATAAACATTTCGGGAGTAAGGAGTTACTAAGAATGTTTATTGAGCAGTTCCCGCAAAGTATGATGATGACGTAATGCGTTTATACAAACTGAAGTGCAAACGGGCAAACAAAAAGCGTCTGCAAGTTTTGAGACGCTTTTTATTTTAAGTGGATTCCCATTCACAAGATATGTCATAAATGGGACCCGATGGTTGAAGCAAGAGAAAGGTCTGCCCCGGATATTCAGCCAAAAGAAAAAAGCGGCATTTTCATGCCGCTTTTTTCTTACAGGGTGTTCATTCCCCCGCTTTGTTGGTGATCATTCAACCGGTGTGCTTCCCTTCCCTTTGTAACTGAAGCCCTTGTCTCTAATCTTCCTTGCCGCCCACGCTCGATGATGTATCGGCAACAGTTGATGTGCTGTCGGCGGATGTTTCTTCCTTCTTCGCGGTTTTGGCTGTGCTGGTCTTTTTCCCTGCATAGTCGGTTGCATACCAGCCCGTACCCTTCAGGCTGAAGGATGACAGCGACATCATCTTCTGAACTTTCCCCTTGCAGAATTTGCAGGTTTTCAGATCGGGCTCGGTAATCCCCTGAAACGCCTCGAATTGTTTCCCGCACTTTTTACATCGATATTCATAGATAGGCATAGTAAAACCTCCCAAAATTAATTATATAAATCATTTATTGTGAAAGCATCGTCAAAACAGTCCAGAATGATTTCCAGATCATTTTGTTTTACCGGCTGCAGAGCGCTTCTGGTCAGACGGTGGACGATCTTTTCTTCCTGTTCTTTTTCTTCCTGCGGCGCGTCAAAATCGATTGCGCCTGTGCCGAACCGGATTACGTGGATCAACTCATGAACGGCAATATACAGCATTAAAGGCTTTAATTTTATAAATGAATTTGCCCTGTCCACTGCATCCAGGATGCTGTTGTCCTGCAAACATATTCTGTAAAAATCAAACCCTTCCCGGCTTTCCGGCTTCAAATCGGAAGGCGCATCGTAAGAATATTTGCAAAGCTGTGCAAACGCGCCGTCTTTTACTTCATGCTGCTCTAAAAACGCAAGCGTTTTTACATCATACTTGTTTTTGCGAAATTCATCCCCGCTCATGCGAAAATGGTGAGACACCAATCTTTCCGCATCGTTAAATGCCATTGAGGCAACCGGTATCTGCACATTATCAAAGCAGCGAACCATAATAACACCCTAATTCCATTAATCATTACTCCAGCAATATATCCATTTCGTTCTGCCTTGTCAATATCATGAAGAACAACCACAGCGAATTAGAATACAGAGTGAATCTTATTATTCTCAGACCATTTTATGGAATAAGTAATTTCTTGTCAAATACAGTTGCCGATGCTAGGAAAGATAATTAATTATTTATCGCTTTCTATTAAAGGAAATCTATCAATGGCGGCCATAGAAAACAACATGACCGAATCGGACAAGACAAGCAAAGAACAAGGTTCGCCTGTCCTGCGTCCCTTCACCTTTATTGGCCGGACAGTCATGGATTGGGTCAACAGCATAGGGGCGGCCGCCATTTTTCTGTGCCTGGCGATTCTGACCATCCTGGGGCGCAAGCAGCTTTTCAAAACCATCCAGCAGATTTTTTATATCGGTGCCAAATCCATCACCATCATCATGCTGGTCAGTCTGTTCACCGGTATGGTTCTCGGGCTGCAGTCTTATCACACCCTCCTCAAATTCGGCGCAGCAGGCGCGGTTGGCTCGCTGGTCTCCCTCTCACTGATCATGGAATTAGGTCCGGTGCTTACAGCCATCATGATCACAGCCCGGGCCGGTTCAGCAATAACAGCCGAGATTGGTATCCAGCGCATCAGCGAACAGATAGACGCCCTGCACACCATGCGGATCAACCCCATCCGGTATCTGATCAGCCCCAAAATTACAGCGGCAATCATCAGTTTCCCCCTGTTGACGGCTGTGTTTGATCTCGTCGGCATTCTGGGCGGCTACGTTTCCGCCGTTGTGCTCCTGGGGTTGAATGGCGGCGTTTACCTGCACAGCATCAAAACGTATGTAGAAATCAGTGACATCACCAATGGATTTACAAAATCAATTGTTTTTGCAGTAATCGTTGCCACGGTTTGCTGTTATCAGGGGTATTTTGCGCATATGCGTAAGGACAGCCATGGTGCCCAGGCGGTGGGCCTGGCAACAACATCGGCGGTAGTGACTTCCTGCGTGCTGATTCTGGTTTCGGACTACGTCGTAACTTCACTATTGGCATAGAGATACTAAATGGACACACCTCTTATTGAATTTAAAAATGTGACAAAGCGCTTCGGTAAGAAAACCGTGCTGGAACGCGTTAATTTGCAGATCTACGAGGGGCAGATCACTACCATCATCGGCCTTTCCGGATCGGGTAAAAGTGTGATGCTCAAACACATCATCGGACTGGTCCAGCCTGATGAAGGCACTATTTTTTTCCGGGGCAAACCCCTTGCCGAGATGAACAAGGCAGAAATCGCCGCATCCTTCGCGCAGATCAGCTATATGTTTCAAGGCAACGCGCTGCTTGATTCTCTGACGGTCTATGACAATATCGCGCTGCCCCTGCGGGAAACAACTAATCTGAAAAAAGAGGAAATTGACCGCCGGGTCATGGCAAGAGTCGAGCAAACGGAACTGACCGAGGCCGTTCACAAATATCCGTCTGAGCTCTCCGGAGGCATGCAAAAGCGGGCGGCGCTGGCCCGCGCGTTGATCACTGATCCGCAGATCGTCCTTTTTGACGAACCAACAAGCGGTCAGGACCCCGTCCGAAAAAATGCAATTTTGAGCATGATTGCCCAGTACCAGAGGAAATTTAACTTTACCGCCATACTCGTCAGTCATGAAATCCCGGATGTGTATTTTATCTCTAACCGCATTCTGGCCCTTTATGATCGGCAGATTGTTTTTCAGGGAACACCGGAGGAACTGGAAAACTTCGATCACCCGTTTATGGATGAAGTGATCAGCAGCCTGGAAGCTCTGCAAAAAGAATTGACCGGCCTTTTCTCCAAACGCCAGTTCGAGATGCTTAATCATATTCAATTGAAAAAGAGAAAAATTGGAGAATCATATTGTATTGTCGTCTTTAACCTGAAAGAACTGCACACCATCATGACCAAAGTCGGACACGATGCGGCGCAGGAAGCTCTGCGGAACACGGGATTATACATCGATAAGCACTTTGGCAACATCGGCGGCTTTTCCACCCGCCGCAGTACCAACGAAATCATCACGATGCTCCCCTATTCAAGTCTTGCCGAAACGGAAAGCATTATGGACGATTTCGCTTCGGATTTCCGCAGACAAGTCATTCCAG
>PHBN01000108.1 GCA_002840635.1 Deltaproteobacteria bacterium HGW-Deltaproteobacteria-1 | reverse complement strand
CATTTCCCTGGGGCTCGATGACATGAACATGGCCAAATTCACGCCGTTTCCCGGTGCGCCGCTCTGGTCAACGATCCGGGAGGAGGGTGTTTTTGAAGAAGACTGGCGCCTCATGAACTGCCTGAATTTTGTTTTTATTCCGCACGGGATTGAATCCAGAGAAAGACTCGATTACCTTTACAACGAACACATCAAAAGATTTTACTCCGATACCGCATGGCGCAAAAAATTTCGCAGCCGTCTGTGGCAGCACCGCAAAAGCCTTTTGTATCTACTGCGCCACCTGCCTTCTTTCTGGTCGGCGAAAAATCAATTTGAGCCCGGACAGAACAAGACGGTATAAACCGACCATCCGCCCGGTCAAACAAACGGCATGGAACGGGTTTTCCTGCCCGTCATCGGCAGAATATATAATGTTAAGGCGTGCAGGATCGGTTTTACTGCATGTGAACATGGAATTCCGACTGGTCGGATCTGTTTTGGATGACAATAAACTTTGGATAAATCTTTTTCAGAACATATCTGCCATGATCACCGATCACGTCACCCTCTTGATGAATCGCTTTGTTGACGACCGCCAGACGGTCCTGTTCATTGGATAAAAGCCCATTGTATCTGAAATGGTTGTTTTGGATCATGGGGGAAAAATATTTCGTTTTATCCGAATGATTGAGGCTTCCCTGTGTTTTTGTATGAAAGGAGATTATAAGACCGAAAAAAACCAGGACCATTGCGGCGCTTATCGCCAGAGATGCCGGACGTATGATTTTATGATGGATAAAATTTTTGTGAGGTATCACATGAGGCAAAAATTTTATTTTAACCGGATCTTCGCCATTGAGGTAATCGTTTACCACTTTAACGACGATTTCCCGGTGTTCCGGGGATGCGGCAGCCGGGTCACGGGAACACTCATACTGATAAGATTTCCATACAATCATCGTAAACAGGCTTTTTAAATCCGTTGGCGGAAGCTGCTCCGACGGGAAAAAAATCCCCTTTTTCTTGTCAATGATACCGAGCGATTCTTCCACGGTCAGGCGGGGATTTGCCTGAAGGGTTTGATTGACGTTTCGCATGATTTTGCTGATAACTTTTTTTGTATTTTTTTCTATGATCAATCGCTTAAACAATCCAAGGGACATGGTATCCTCCTTTGATCACATTTTCCCAACAGTCAAACCAACCGGGTTTCAAATGGCCGGACGTTCTGCGGCATATATGGATGTAAACAATAACGTGAAAAGGAAAGTGAGAATTAATTGAATATGTTCAGGCAGTAAGCAATCTTGTTTCGGAACAGCAACTCACAATGTGAGCGTAACGTTATCGTTTGATACGGTGTATATTTAGCACATGTTTGTTTCTGATAAAAGAAAAATCTTGGATCAGGGTGGCCGTTATACCGTGATGAAAATGATAAGTGATTGATGATAGATAAGAAATGTCTTTTGTGTAAAGGAGCTTAATCCCCCTTCGCCATCTGGGCGATAAATCTGCGGGAGAATTATATCACCCACTCATCCTTAGTGTTTTCATCGTTGAGTTTTATGTCTCGGAGTTTCCTTTAAATAATAAATATTTCTCAGGGAATATCAGCGGCCACAACGCCCTCCTGCCCTGAAACACACCTAGGCAGTGCTTCTTTTTTCAAGTGGCCTGCATGACCAAATCGCGAATTCTGGTATAATCGCAGTTATTTCCTTTCCGGAACTGTTCAGATACCGTCTTCCAGAAAAGGTCCTACCAGTTGTGCTTTGTGATCGAACAGATCGTGTGGAGGAATAATGATTAAATCTTGGAGTTCTTTCTGTAATACCGCAACTCGTTTTTTTCCCCATCCTTGCAATCTGAAGGGAAAACATGACTTGGGCAATCCATACAAAGCGTTTTCATAGCAAGAAAACGTTTTTGCAGAAACCGGGAAAAGCAGAAGACACATGGTAAGCCTTCTTCATTCAAAAATGCCCTCAATATTATGCGACCCCACCAAATGCTGAGGGAAAAAGAGTCATTTCATGTTTTTTCTTTTTCTGCTGGTCTCATTTGTGAATCTAAGTATCAGTTATCAAACAATAAATCAAAAATTTGAGATTCTCTTTCAGCAGTTGGCAGGCTGTTTGCTGTAGTTCATTTTAATCTTATCCCAAAAGCGGATTTTATGTTTTTGAGAAGGTTTTTTGACATAACGCCGGCTACGAAAAACTCTTTAAAGGGGGAAAATATGGGGGAGAGAAGTAGCAGAAAATTAATAATAGGAAATTGTAAAGTTAATAATTTTGAAAGGGGGGCCATATGAAAAGATTTAAATCTTCGCAAGTTTGTCTTGCCTTTGTGTTATTGAGCCTTGGTGTATTTATAATTACAGGATGCGGAAGTGATAATCAAACCGGTCATTGGTTAGGAACAGGATTAGGAACAGAAATAATCACTCCGCCAGTGACTCCGCCAGTGCCGCCGGTAGATACCACGAGGCCTACGGTGGTCTCAATGATTCCTGTTGATCTTGCCACGGGTATTTGTGTTAACCAGGTACTCAACGCTACCTTCAGCGAGGCGATGCTTGTTTCAACAATCATCGCAACCGGAACCTTTACGGTGAAGGAAACAATATCCAGCGCTGATGTGCCGGGAGTAGTCACCTATGATGCGGGAACCTTGACGGCGACATTTACACCTACAGCTTTCTTCACAGCCGGCCTCAATTATACTGCCACGATCACAACCGTGGCCACGGACCTGGCTGGCAATGCAATGGCAGTTAATAAAGTATGGACCTTTACAGCAGGTGCAACGGTCTGTGCCCCCCCGCCCGCTGGAAGCTATGCTGCAGGCGCCTTGCCCCTCGGAAGTGCCGCCAGCTTTGGCGTACTGGCCGGAACTGCGCTGACCATCACCAATCCGACGTCAGTTACAGGTAATGTCGGCTCGCCATCCATAACCCCCGCTTCTGGTCCTAGCACGCTTGTTGGCACCATGTACGATACCTCTACCGGCTCACTTACTTTAATAGCAAATGCAGTGACCGATATGGAAACGGGCATTAGCTGCGCCACCAGCCGTGCATGTGATTTTAACTATGGTGCGGCTACTGATTTTGGAGGCATGACTCTGGAACCGGGCGTTCATTGCGTCAATGCTGCGATGTCTGTCGGTTCAAATCTTACCTTGACTACTCCAGGTGTGTACATCTTCCGTTCCACCGGTGCATTGACCTCCGCACCCAGTGTGACGGTTGCATTTGGTGGCACGGCGAACGCTGCCAACAGCAGTGTATTCTGGGTGTCATCAGGCGCGGCCTCTGGAGCTTCGATTGGCGCTACTAACATATTCCTGGGCACGATCATGGTCGGTTTGCCTGGCGCAGCCACATTGGGAGCTAATACAACACTGGTAGGCGGGCGAGTGTTGTCTAGTAGCGCGGTGACACTTGATAACAACACCATCGCCATACCCATCCCATAAGGCATGAGGTATTTGGTATGAAAGCAGGCAAAAGGGAAGACAGGTTGTTTTTCATAATTCAGGCGGTGTCTCCCTTTTGCCTTGCTACAACGCCTCGTTCTTTGGGCACCAGGATATCACCTACGGCTTTTTTCAATGAGCCGTAAAGGCAACCGCAAAACGCGACACTCTAAAGGAGGATATACAATGAAATCAATGTATCGTGCAGTGATAATCATAGCTGCCCTTGTTTTATTACTACCCCTGTCTGCTCGCGCCGAGATAAGGGCGGGAAGCTTTGAAGTGAATCCGTACATAGGAGTCAACTTTTTCCAACACAGTCAGAACTTGAACACCGCGCCCGTATTTGGTGGGCGGGTTGGCTACAATTTCACGAAATATTTTGGCATTGAAGTTGCCGGGCAATTTATAAGGACTAACCTTAATGACAACTTGAAATTGGATAACACGGAAGGACAATTCGGATATCCCATGGATAGAGTTGACCTATATTTTTATCACATCGATGCCGTCGTTCACTTAATTCCCGATGGCAGAATCAACCCCTTTATCGTTGCCGGTTTTGGAGGAGCCAACTATTCTCCGTCGATATCGAATGGTGGAGGCATGCCTGCCTTTAATGTCGGCGCAGGAGTGAAAGTCTGGCTGATGGACAATATTGCTCTTAGATTCGATGTCCAGGATTACATCGTTACCGAAATATTTCAGGAAACCTACCATAATATTGGTGTTACTGCTGGAATCGTTTTTGCTTTCGGCGGCAGAAGGGTTGCTGAGCCTCCTGCACCCGAACCCACTCCCGAGCCCGCAGCGGAAGCTATCGAGAAGGGGAGAGCAACCCTGGATGTAAAGTTTGATTTCGACAAGTCGGTTATCAAAAAAGGTTACTACGGTGATATCGATAATCTGGTTTCAGTCATGAAACAGTATCCGGAAACCAATGTGGCTCTTGAAGGACACACGGACAGCGTAGGAAGTGATGCATACAATAAGAGACTTTCCCAGCAACGTGCCGATGCCGTGAAGCATTACATGGTTCAAAAAGGCGGTATTGATTCAAACCGTCTGAATGCGATCGGTTACGGCGAAGAGAGACCCATTGCATCCAACGATACAGCAGAAGGTCGTGCTCAGAACAGACGTACCGAAGCTGTTGTAGAGTATCTGATCAAGAAGTAAACGAGACGGTTGATCCCCTTGCAGGGGTCGTACGTTTTCAGGAAACAAAAAGCCGCCCTCGGTGTGCTCGTGCCGAGGGGGCTTTTCTTTATTGATAACTTTGCGATACTAAATATTGATGCAACATGCCTATCTTCATCCCAAAGTCATATCTAATGCTTAACCTCAACTTTACAATCGATTATCAATGTTTCGCATAACCGTCTGGCAATGGAGCGACGCCGGCTGCGCCATTGTCTATCTGAATGCACTGGGTTACATGACCACGCTTACGTGTCAGTCGCAGGACTCAGCAAGGTCGATTACACACATACTTCTGTATACCATGTGCGGTCCCACCGCTGTGCCAATAAAGTTGAATGATCTATCTAATAGATTCTTCCTGTGCCCTCTCGAAGTGACGCCATCATCAATGAGCAGGGATGTAACG
>PHBN01000107.1 GCA_002840635.1 Deltaproteobacteria bacterium HGW-Deltaproteobacteria-1 | reverse complement strand
GATTTTCCGGATTTCCCTGCAAAGGTCAAATCCGTTGATATCCGGCAGCCCCACATCCAGAACGATCAGGTCAATCCTTTCGCTCTGCAGCAGGGGCAGAACCGGACTGCCCTCAGAGAGGCTCAGGGTTTCAAATCCGTCCGTTTCCAACACGTAACGGATCGCGTCTGCGATGGCCGGTTCATCATCCACGATGAGAATTCGCAATTTCATAAATCCTGCCCGGGCTCCTGTTTCGGTTTTAACGATTTATAACATATTACCAGAAGAAACATCATTACAAAAAGGAAAAAACTGACGAGCAGGACATACGTGGCATGTTCCCGGAATAAAGATGGATTTTTCACCGAAGCCTGGTTCAGGGCGGGCAGGACCAGCACGATCAGCAGGTACCAGAACAGGGGGACCAGACAGGAGATCAGAATGCTTTTATAATAACCGTATTTATTTTTTTGTCTGCCCGCATCAATGTGATTCCGGCTGGACGAGATTTTTTGAACGCCAAAATATAGGAAGCACAGACAGACGAAATAAATGGCAATTCCGGCCAGGCGATGGATTTTTTCCGGTGTGATCAACGGGGTGTAAATGTCGGCGCGGTAAAGATGGATGGAAAGAATGATGCGCAGACTGTTTGTACACACGGTCATACTATAGGCGGCAACAAAACAGGCCAGTATGTAAAGCGCCGGATATTGTTTCCGGTTTGTGGAGTAAATAAGCGTCAGCGTCGACATGCAAAATGCGGCAATCATGAAATTGATACCGGAACAGCCTGGGATAATAGCGACACGCTGGCTGATGCTCACATATCCGATGTCCTTTTCCTTCATGAAGGGTTCGCCGGTCAGGAATTCAACAAGGGATGCAGTAGGGCCGAGAATCCAGGCGAGGTCTTCGCTTGTGGATCGGCTGTATGCGTATTTCAGCCCTGCTGCAATGAATAAGACCAGCAGACAGTGAGCAATTTTTCTTGCGGTAAGCTGATTCAATATTTTCATTTTTCCCCCTTGCTGAAAATTTTCGGATCTAAATATTAATGTTTTTTACCGGCCTGCGAATTTTTCTGAGGGCCGCAATCATAATGAACAGAGCTGCCATGAGGAGCAGCAGATAAAATTCCGGTTCAGGCGCATTCTGCATCCCGCTCCCCACGGCAAATTCGGATACACCCGCAGGTAGCGGCAGGGGTTGCGTGATGTCCTGGCTATTAGCTTCGGGATTGCGGACAACTTCATATACTGCAACAAAAGATGTGTGGGCTGTGAGCAAATTATACTTAATGCCGAGATTGATGATCTTGTCCTTATTGTCGGTATCTCCGTATGGGGTGTTAAAATCTGAAAGAATGGTCAGCTTTTTTCTTGCCCATAACTGTTTGAGCGCAGCATTTTTATCAGAAGGTTCAATTCCGGCAAGGTCAAATGATTGAGAATATTTATTGATGCCGTTTTGACCGGTTACGGTGATCCTGCCCTGAGGATTCCCACGCCATTTGCCGATGACGGCAATCGGCCGTTCGGCAAACATATCCGGAATCTTTTCCGGTTCGACATCATAGACCTCAAAGCCTTCGAAAGAAACGGCAATACCCGTCAAAAGCGGCGAGGCAATATAGTTCCGGAATTTTTCCGCCGCGTCCGCCGCTTCTTCCCGCTTGGTGACGACAAAAGGCTCACCCTGTCCGGCATGCGCAACGCCTTCAATCAGATAACGATTGACACTGCTGCCGATGCCGAAAGAAAAGAAATTGGTGTTATTGAGATTTTTCCGGATGAGCTGCAAAGCTTCCTTTTCCGCCGAGATATATCCATCTGTCACCAGAATGACTGAACGGGAGACGTTATCCTTTCGGGGGATCGACATGGCTGTCTGCAATGCTGCACACAGTTCGGTTCCACCGCTTCCCTGCTGTCCGTCGATTAAACGGATCGCCTGATCAAAATTTTCCTGAGTGGCCGATACGGATCCGGGAGACATGGTGACTGAGCGTCCTGAAAAAAGAACAACATTAAACCGGTCCGTGGGACGCAGTCCGCTGATCAGATTGCTAAGGAGTTTTTTTGAGATATCGAGAGGGAACCCATACATGGATCCGGACACGTCAACGACAAAAATATACTCCCGTATGGGAATATCGGATGTCTTGACATGGCGGGGCGGTTGAACCATCAGCAGAAAGAAATTTTCGTCGTTTCCCCTGTATAACATTAACCCGGAATGGATTTTTTTGCCGGTCAGGCGGTACCTTAAGATGAAATCCCTGTTGCCGCTGTCGGCTTCGGCCTCGTCCAGGACGACGGTTGCCGTCGCCCTGTCCGGCCATACGGTTTTAATCTTGTGTGTGCTGCATGCAATATCTTCCACCGGAACGCCGCCGGTGATGTTGACGGCGATGTTGAAAGCGGATGTCGGTTTATTGCCTTCTCTCAGATAGGGGCTTTTCACCCATTTGTCAGATTCCGGTGCTTCGGCTTCCGGTGTATTCGAATAGCGCGGTCCGACGACAGTCGGATAAGCGAATTCGTAAACCCCGGCTGTCGGTATGAGAAGTTCGGTATAGCGCAGCTCGATCTCAACCTTGTCACCGGGCATGATATTGGCCACGTTCATGGTGAAAACATTCGGCCGTTCCTGGTCGAGAAGAGAGGCGCTTTTCCCTTCTTTTTTGGCCTTTTCAAAAGTCTGTTGGGCGGCCTTGCGTTCCTGAATTCTGGCGGTGACGATATGATCGCCGATTTTCATTCTCATCCCGTAAACCGCTGCCCGTGTGGATGCGGGAAAAACATAGCGCGCATTGATCGGGCGTGAACCCTCATTGATATAGCGCTGCGTCACCATAACATCGGCAATGATGCCGCTGATGTGAACGTCGGCTTTTGTTTCTTTCAGCGGGAATCGGTCAACCGATGCATCGCCTCCTTTAACAACAAAGTAGGGCGACAGGGTTTTGTCATTGTCCTGTTCGGCAAGACCGGCAGATGGTAGAAACGTAAACAACACGACAAACGATAAGATAAGCTTTAAAATTACTTTCATGACTTTTCCTCCTCGATGAATTGGTATCCAATGAGTTTTGCCCATTGTTGGAGGATAAGATAAACGGCAATTGTGAAGCGATGATGAACGCAAAAAGAAAAATATGTGAAAAATGATTTTCCGCCGGTCCGTTTTATAAAAGATCCGCTACCACAGGGAGCCAATTTGTGGCCGATTTGTGACTCTGCAAAGATGTGAAGGGCCGATTGCAGGTATATTGGCTGTTCCGGATATGAATGACCTGATAAAAATAACCTTGACTCATTGATTCGTGTGTGTTTAATTTTAATAATTAGTGATATAAGTTACTTAAGATAAGTATACTATTTGCATTCTCTTTCGAAGACAGGTTGAACGGGTGTGATGGGCAATATTCAGGATAATAAAATGATTGAAAATCGCGAGGCGGCATCATTTTGCACTGATCGGTCTGATTGATCTGGTATTGGGGTTCTTCATGATACAACGTGTTGTCAATTACCATAGGAAGGTTTAGTATGAGTAGCAGATACGGCAATTCCGAGATTTCTGAACTGCAGGATATCCTCAGACTGCAACAGGGATTGCAAGACATCACCAACTGCATTAACGCCGCACAGAACGTAAAACAGATCATTCTTGATTCCCGGCCGATGATTCTCCAACTGTTCAACGTCGAAGCGGCCCATATCTATGTTGTCAACAGCAAGAACAAAAAAGAAATATTCACGTATGTTCTTTCGGGTGATCAGGTAAAGGAAAGAAAAACAGAAGTCAGCAATCAAACCATTCCCGGGTATGTAACGAATACCGGCAGGATGATCAATATTTCCGATTTCAGCAATAATCTGCAAATCAACAAATACTCAGACCTCCTGCTTGAGTCAAATACGGATTCGAGATTCGGTGTAAAAGTTAAGCATATTCTTGCAATGCCGATTGTATACGGCGGTGAAGTTCTTGGCGCCATCGAAGTTATCAATAAAAAGGGTGAAGATGAACAGTTTTTAGATGAAGAACCGGTGATGCTTCAGGAAATTGTGGATGTGCTGGGTATAGCACTATACAATCAGCAGCGGGTGGATCCCAGAGCGAAAAAAACAAAATTCAGTTATCTTGTCTCAAACGGACTGATCGCAGAAGAAGAATTAAATCAGGCAAAAGAAGAATTCAAGACGTCAACTGATTCTCTTGAGAATATATTAATCAATAAATATAAAATTCCTAAAGCTGAGATCGGTCAGTCTCTCGAGCATTTCTATCAATGCCGGTTTGTTTCATTTGACCCGAACACGCCCATACCGGGTGATCTTCTGAAAAACCTGAAAAAAGAATATCTGGGAAGAGAAATCTGGGTCCCTCTTGAAAAAAGCGAAAAAAATGTCCACGTTATTATTGATGATCCCCAGAATATCATCAAGCGTGATGCCATAGAAAACCTGCTTAAATCCAAGTCTATAAAATACGATGTGGCCCTCAAAGAAGATATTCTAAAGTATATCGATTTCTTTTTCCGCGAAAATGTCGAAGAATCAACGTTCACGGATCTGCTGGGAAAGCTGGACGGCACCGATACATCACAGGAAGACGAGGATGAGGAAAGCGTAAGGGATTCTGACAGCGCTGTTATCCAACTGGTCAATAAAATCATCAACGATGCGTTCGTCCGGCGGGCGTCGGATATTCATATTGAGCCGGATGTCATCGATAAAAGTGTGCTGGTGCGATACAGGATTGACGGGGATTGTGTCCTTTATCAGACGCTGCCCTACAGCTATCGTGCCGCAATTATCTCCAGAATAAAAATCATGTCCAATATGGATATTACCGTAAAGAGAATTCCGCAGGATGGGAAGATCAAGTTAAAAAAACCGGGCGTAGGGGAAATTGAACTGCGCGTCGTGACCATTCCGACGCAGGGCGAGGTAGAAGATGTGGTGATGCGCATTCTCAACCCTCCATGCGGTCTTGAAGCACATCAATACACCGGATCGCAAGATCTGGACGGCTGAGGATCCTGTCGAAATAACACAGAGGGGATTGCGGCAGGTGCAGGTTCATCCCAAAATCGGGTTTGATTTTGCCGCCGCCATGAGAGCTTTCCTCCGCGCCGATCCGGATGTGATTATGGTGGGTGAAATGCGGGATCTGGAAACGGCTAAAATCGGTGTTGAAGCGTCGCTTACGGGGCATCTGGTCTTAAGTACACTGCATACGAATAGCGCCCCGGAAACCATTTCACGTCTCCTGGATATGGGCATAGATCCCCTGAATTTTGCTGATTCCCTGCTTGGCGTTCTTGCTCAGCGGCTTGTCAGAACACTTTGCGAAAAGTGCAAGGAAGCCTACACTCCGACCCAGGAAGAATATGATCAAATCGCGGAGAATTACGGATCTGAGTATTTTAAACAGCAGAAAATCCCCTATTCCAAGAATCTTAAACTGTACCGTCCCAAAGGATGCGACGCCTGCGATCATACAGGATACATTGAACGCCATGAGAGCATTGACGTCATTCGGAAAATCGCGATGGAAGAAGGAATGTTGACGCTTTATCAGGATGGCGTTCTGAAAGCATTTCAGGGGTTGACGGATATCAAGCAGGTTCACAGGGTGTGCACCAGCGGTAGATAAGATAAAATAAGCAATCTATGCCTGTTTTATTACAGGTGGAAAACGAAGAAAAATCTTTTTCCCCGTAAAAAAGAGTCCCGGCTTCAGGTTATTCGTTGAGGCCGGGACTCTTGGTATTTTACACTTTACTTCTTTTTGTTAATCGAGGGGAGCGATCTTTAGCTTATAGTGTTTCATGGGTATTGTGTACTTGGTGGTTTTTGCTATATGAGCCATCTCTTCCGGTTTATTTGTCCACCACTGTAGGACGTCAGCCTTTTGGAATTTTCCATCTTTAACTTGTTGTATACCTGTTCCGACGTGAACCAGACCGCCATTGGAAATGCTGTGCATTTCCAGGACATGCTGATCGGCAAGCAACGGCAGCGCCTTGGGGAAGGCCGCCCGGACAGCGTAAACATTGTCCTGCGTTTCAGCCACCGCGATGGCTTTGGCTAATAAGTACATTCCGGTATAATGCAATGCCGATTCGGTGTTAGCCGCCCGTTGATATGCAGCCTGATATCTCTTTACAAATGTATTGGTGGCAGGTGCTGGAATTGCCGCAAGTGTCGTAACTCCCATGCTGTTTTCCATTAGCTTTGTGCCATCCAGAAGCTGGGCAATGCCATCCATTTTGGCCTGGTCAACGATCATGAAGCCGCCTTTGTAGCCCATCTTTCTGGCCTGCTCGATAACAAGCGCGGTTGTTCCTGTGGGGCCGCCGATCAGCATGCCGTCAGGATTCGTGGCTATCGCGGCAGTCAGTGGACCGACAAAGTCTGTTCTTGTATAGTAGTTGGCGGGCTTATCTGCCGTGATGGCTCCCCCGAGGGTTTCCCAGTATGTCTTAAAGGTTTCGCGCCACTCATCTCCGTATGCGCCTTGCGTTACGACCATTGCTACTTTTCGCCATCCCTTTTCCCATGCCTGTTCGGCAAATGTCTGGGCTTCAGCTAAAAACAATGGTGCAAACAGAACGAAGAGATCATTTTTTATTTTAGTTGCTTTATGTGAACTGGTGTAACCCATGACAATGAATTCACCGCACTCCTCCTGATTCATCTTTAACATGGGTATGGCCGAACTGAAAACGGGGACGAAAATGGCGAGGGCATTTTTTTCCAAAAGCTTACGGGCATTGGCCTGCGCCAGGAAAAAGCTTGCCTTGTCGTCAATTTTTTCCAGTCTGAACGTATATTTCTGCCCGTCGGCGGTTACGCCTCCGGCCGCGTTCAGCTCTTTGATGGCCATTTCAAGACCGCTGACACAATCCAGGCCATATTCGCCCGCCGGACCGCTCAGAGGTCCGGAAAAACCGATGACAATTTCCGCTGCGAAGCCCGATACGCTCCACAGAGCAATGGCCGCCATGGCCAGTAAACATGAAATTTTTTTAAAATGCCTCATTTTCCCCTCCTCAATTTGATTAAAAATTCATTCTGTATCATTGCACGATAGCTTTTTATATATCCTGTAACTTGTCAATGGCCTTTTTGGTAGGAGAAGCCGCTTTCGTTCCGTCTTTTGCCGGTTCCGGTGTTTTCTTGACCATGTCGGACAGGGACTTGCCTTTTTCCTCTGCGGGAGCGGCTGCCGGTTCAGGTGCTGCAGCTTTCTGGGCCGGGGCCGGTGAGGCACTCATTTTCGATCGCAGTGCATTGACAGATTGTACCAGGTCTCCTATGGCATCGTCGGCCTCCCAGGTCAGTGACCTGCTGTACTTACCGCCGGCATATTCCCGCAGGACACTGGATGTTTCTTCCAGGGGTTCCACAACGCTGCCGGTGACCATTTTTTTTATGAAGGAAGGAATCAGGACTACACACGCGACCAGCAGGATGATCAGCACCGCGACAACAATATAGAAGATCGTGCTGGATGAATTGTAGGCTTCTTCGCCGGTGCTGCTTTCATATTCAAGCAGCTGTGTTAAAAGCTGGGTGATTGCCTCCATTTTTTCGTTTGATACACTCAGGTATGCCGCACCCGTGCCCTGGTTGAATCTGCTGATCGGAAACCTTTTTAATTTCCTGACTGTCCTGGCCGGCTGCCACCATGTTTTTTACTTTATAAATGTTTGCGGTTACGGAGTTGATGTCTTTCAGGAGTTCCGTGCTCCTTTGATAGTTTTTAAAGCCTTTATTGAAAATGGCACTCGTTGAGGATTTCTGGATGAACAAGCCGATGCACGCAATGATAACAATAACAACGGCCAGAATCAACACTTGCATTGAAAGCGCTTTTTGCCCCGACTTTAAATTATTGCTTGAGTTCATAATTCAATCTTTCCCCTCTCATTGATTTCTGATTTAGTTAATAAAAATTCCCGTATATTCACAGGCACTCTTTCACAGCTTGTCTTTGCTTATTTGATTGCTCAAAATATATCTTTTGCACGAACCGGGCCAACATCTCATACGGTATACCGTTGATTATTGGCCAGACAAAAAAAAATTATACTTCTTAGTATTTAAGAATACTTGCGGCGAACCGTGTTGTCAAGACAATTTTAACAGACATGGTTTTCACAAAAGGTTTATTTATCATGGATGATTCATGTAGCGGTAAACGGCTCAAAATGAACAGGTCATCTTGGTCGTTGAAAGGGTAAGGAAAAAGAACTTGGGTGGAAATCCTTTGTTGTTAAAGGGGTTTGTTTGGTTTCTGAATTTGGGCATGGCTCTTGCTTTATTTATGGCAGACATTAAAAAAGGCTGATCAAAAGAAACTGGTGAATCATGGCAAACATATTTAATAAAGATGGAATATATAACGGACAGGAAAATCTTTCCGGCAACAATAAAAGAGAATTGCAGAATGATTGGCGGGTGCGGGATGTCTTAATTGTCGATGATGAAGAGCCCCTGCTTCTGACAATTGCTGAAGGGTTAAGCATCTATAAGAAATATTTCAATTTGCTGACGGCAACCAATGGGGCTGATGCTGTCAAA
>PHBN01000456.1 GCA_002840635.1 Deltaproteobacteria bacterium HGW-Deltaproteobacteria-1 | reverse complement strand
CAGTTTTATCCGAAAAACCAGCCTGGACGAGCTTCCACAGTTTATCAACGTCTTGAAAGGCGACATGTCGCTGGTCGGACCACGGCCTCCGATCCCTTACGAATGTAAGCTTTATGATATATGGCACCG
This sequence comes from Deltaproteobacteria bacterium HGW-Deltaproteobacteria-1, assembly GCA_002840635.1. GTDB lineage: Bacteria > Desulfobacterota > Syntrophia > Syntrophales > Smithellaceae > UBA8904. Next base: position 1,172 of record PHBN01000456.1, on the reverse strand, counting down.
CAGACGCCTGCTTTCCTGCAAGCCCGGTATCACAGGATTATGGCAGGTGCTGGGCAGAAGCCGGACAACATTCGATGAAATGGTGCGGCTTGATCTTAAATACATTCGCGAGTGGTGCCTCTGGTTAGACATCAAGATTCTTTTGATGACACCGAAGGCTGTTATAGATGGCACAGGTGCTTTATGAAAACTTTTCTGCACGATAGGCTTACCCATCCCAACGATATGGAGGATGGGGAAAAAGTCTATAACACAAACCTGACCGCATTCCGGGATCACTTCTTCCATGGACCCTAGAGAGCAACTTGCAGGGGGCTTCCAATATCGGGAACCCGGAACATAACCTCTTAGCGCTGACAAGCGATAAGAATATAACTCAAAAGGAGAAAGATCATGAAAAGTAAAACTTGTTCGGTTATTTTTAGAATGGCAATCGTTTTGGTTATAGCGACGTTTCTATCCACTGTATTTTCAGCCAGCAATTCTTTTGCGGCATCAGGCAAGAAGAAATCACACGACATAACCCGATTCTCTGCCATCGAACATACGGAAAACCAGATCAAACAGCTTCAGGGTACGCTGGGTATCACCGCGGCCCAGGAACCATTGTGGAAGAACCTGACACAGGTCATGCGGGAAAATGCGAAAGATATGGATGTTCTCAATAAGCAGAGAGCTGAAAAAACCGAACCCATGAACGCTGTCGAACAGATGAAATTCCACAGCCAGATCACCCAGTCCCATTTATCTCAACTAAACAAGCTCATCCCTGCTTTTGAGGCTTTCTACAACAGCCTGTCGGATCAGCAGAAGAATATTACCAACATTGTATTCCGCACAGGGAAATACGGGAGATATGGAAAACGTAACAGGAGATAACGGCAATATTACGCAAACAAAGATTGATGCCAGGCAAGTAATTGGAATCGATCCGGAAATGGAGGAACTATATGAAGACATCACGTAAATGGAATTTCAAGTCCATAGCGGGCATGATTATGCTGGGGCTTGTTTTAGCGTTAATGATCGGTAGTGTCGATGTGACGCCGGCCTTCGCTAAACATGACAAACAATATAAAAACTATAAAAAATATAACACCAATCGCGGGTATCACCGTGGCCACTATAAGCAAGCGAGACCTGTTTACCGGGATTATGGTTACTATGGCCAG
>PHBN01000106.1 GCA_002840635.1 Deltaproteobacteria bacterium HGW-Deltaproteobacteria-1 | reverse complement strand
TGAAGAAAGCCAATGGCAGGCCTTTGATAAAAAACTGGCCAAAGAAGAAGTCTGGGTCCGGCAGGGCATCAAGGCAAGGCGCACCCGCAATGAAGGACGTGTGCGTGCGCTCATCCAGATGCGCCGGGAACGTGCTGAAAGAAGGGAGCGCGAAGGCAGTGTAAGGCTTTCCGTTTCGGAGGGCCAGGCCAGCGGCAGGCTTGTGGTGGATGCAGAAAAAATAAACTTTGCCTATGGCGACGCAATAATCATCGATACATTTTCCACAAAGATTATGCGCGGTGACAAGGTTGGCATTATAGGCCCCAACGGGTCCGGTAAAACCACGCTGCTTAAGGTGCTTTTGGGTGAACTGCCCGTATCCGCAGGCAAGATACGTCTGGGCACCAACATCGTCATTGCATATTTCGATCAGCTGCGTGCGCAATTCGACGAGGAGAAATCCATTCGGGACAATATCGCCTTTGGCAACGACACGGTATTGATCAACGGCTTACCCCGTCATGTGGTCGGCTACTTGCAGGATTTTCTTTTCCCGCCTGCGCAGATTGCGGCGCCGGTATCGAGCTTCTTGAAGACCGTCTTCTGGAATACTCGGGCACCATTTTGCTGGTCAGCCACGACCGGACATTTCTTAACAATGTCGTCACGTCCACTATTGTGATGGAAGGCGAAGGGCGCCTTCAGGAATATGTAGGCGGTTATGACGACTGGCTCAGACAGCGCGCTGAAATAAAGGGGGGAGTCCCAAAAGAAGTAAAAACCAAAAAGGAAAAACAGCCGAAAGAAAAGAGCAAGCTGTCTTTTAAAGAAATAAAGGAGCGCGAAGAGCTGCCCCGCAAAATAGAAAAAATGGAAAAAGAAAAATCTGAGCTTATGGAATTATTGAATTCTCCGGATTTGTATAAAACAAATAACCCTGCCCGCGTACTGGACATAAACAATCAGCTTTCCGTCCTGGAGGCGGATTTAGAAACGGCATACGATCGTTGGGATGAACTGGAAGAGCTGGCGGCAAAATTTGCGAATTATTGACAATCCAATAATACTAGCAACATTTAAGTCCCACACAACGCAAACGTCATCCCGGCGGAGGCCGGGGTCCAGTTAAATAATTTCCGGTTTCCACCCTCCGTAGCTTGCTGCGAGGTGGTTGATGTAGAAATGACTTTCAAAGGGATTACGAAATGAACTTGTCCGATACACGATTCCCCCGTCAGCTGGAAGCGGCAGGCCTCGCGGAAAAAATCCGTGAAGTCCTTGCGGTACGGAAAACCATGCTCTGGCCGGAAGGCAAATTGGAAGTGCCTGTGCTGAACATTAGTGAATCGCTGGCCGGCGCGATTAGAAAAGCCCGGATGCAAAGACGCGTCCGTTCTGGTTTTGATGAAATATTTGACAAACTCGCCTCAGAAAAGAAAGGCATTGATCACCTGCATGAGCAAATGAAATCGCAGCAAAATGAACGAATCTCGCGTCTGCTTTTATTCTCCAACGACGGGGCGGAACGTCTCTATCGCCATATCGAGCAGGCTTTAACCGAACATCACCTCCGCATTATGGGCTGCCAACTGGATACTGACGGCAAAACACTTGGGCAATTGATCACAGGCAGAAGTGCCGGCATCAAGGTCATTTTGGTGGAACACAAGGACGCGGTGTCCGATGTATTGCGCGCACTTGTTGAGACCGGAAAATAATTCACGATCCGTTTGTCTGTTGCGGAACATTTCAAATTTATTTCTATGGTTTGTCCATAGTGGATAGTATCTATCCAGCAGGGTATACGCACTGAATAATCCCGAACCACTTTTACGCTGATTAGTTGAAGGCCTTTCTCTACGTAAGCCCGACCGTTTCCTTATAATCCAGTGATATCAACAACATCCTAAATAACAATTTATCTGGCACGATGCATGCTCTATCCAAAGCCAATGAAACACAAACGAAGGGAGATCAAGAAATGAAAAAATTAAGCATAGCATTTGTAACGGTTTTAATGGTTGCGGGGTTGGCCGTTTCCGCTTTCGCGAATCCGGGCTGGGAAGATGGACGAAGATATAACGACCGCGGCAGGCCCGACCGGTTCCACAGCCAGTATGACGACAGAGATTTCCGCGGGCAATACCGGCATCCCGTTGTTGCTCACAGGGCACCTGTATTTCCGCCCCGTTACGGCATGCGCGCTCATCTGCCTCCTCCGCCTCCTCCGATCTTCAGTTTTTTCCTGCCGCCCTTCATAATTCCTATACGCTAGGAAAGCATCCAGGGGAATGACGGGAGGCAGCTTTTGAACGCTCTTAATAAGTCATGGCAAAATGGCCGGATATCATCAGTGGTTGATGAGATCCGGCCATTGCATTTTTCGGGAAGTTTCCATTCACCCGGGATTGATATTCGACTTAATTTAAAAGACCTTCCTGAGAGAACGGCAGCTTGACGCCTCCAAGGACCGTTTTAATGTCAATCTGACCCTCTATTTTATAAAGTAGCTTATCCCCGGTAAGAATAGCCCTAATCGTGCTTCCTCCCCAGTTTTTGAGTTCCGCAGAGATGGGCGCCATTACGCGCGTTGTTGAGGATGAGGGAATCAGTATTTCCTGTTCCAGATGACCCGTCCCGACTTCCTCATTATTGAGGTAAATCGTGTATTCAAAAGATTTGAAGGTAAGGTCAAAACAATTCGGATTTTTTACATCAAGCCCGATCATGAGAGTCATTTCCGTTAAGGAGAGGGGTTTGAGAGTGATCTCCCGCAGGACAAAAGATGGATTTTGCATCACCAGGCTCAGGCAGGACACCAGCAAAATTGAAAGGGCAAAAAGAATAATGAGGTATTGTTTTTTCACGATCTGAATATATGAAGGATGATCGCGCGTGTCAACAGGATTTTTACTGCAATCCGTTGACGCGGCTGTGGACAGCTATTTTGTGGTCAGTCTGTTTCGCCAACTTCCTTCTTTGTAACTTCCGGTACCGGGACATGATCATCACAGGAGTAAATAAAATTTTCTTTCCCGCGTTTAAAAGTCATCCACGGATGATTCCGCGGAAACGTGCGTACTCCACCATACGGCCAAACGCGGCTATGGCGCGCTCCGGTGTCGGGTAGCAGGGCACGCCCAGTGTGGAAAATCCATCGTGGATGTGGGCAATCTCCCGGGCCGTACCGCCATAGTAGCTTGCAAAAACAGGTTTGTGCGGATGGCTGCTGATAATATCGGCGAAAGCTTCCGATATGTCGAACATGCTTTCCGGCATGAGAACAAAGGTAATCAGCAGGGCGTCAACATCCTGCTGATCCATCAGGCATCGGGCAATGTGGCTGGATGCTTTTTTCGATCCATGCTGTTCAATGGCGGACCAGGTGTCGATGGGATTGCGCACCGGCGCCCAGGACGGCATGACTTCACCCAGTCGTTTCAATGTTTCCGGCCTGAGGGCGGGCAGGACGATGCCGTATTCCTCCGCTGCATCCGTAGCCGCAACGCAACCCATTCCTGTGATGGAGAGCGAACCCATGCGGTTCCCCCTCGGAAGTGGAAGTTTTTCGAATGCCGCCAGGACGTCAAAAAAGGCTTCGGAGTTTTGCACCCGGATAAGGCCCGCTCTGCGGCAGACGGCATCAAACACGGCGTCCGATCCGGCAAGTGATCCCGTATGCGATGCAACGGCAGCCGCTCCGGCATCACTGCGGCCGGCCTTCATCACAACCACGGGTTTTCTCTTACAGGCCTCTGAGGCAGCTTTTAAGAATCGTTTCCCCTCAACCACACCTTCCAGATACATGCCGATGGTGTTGGTCTGATGATCACCGGTCATGTACTCCAGCAGATCGCTTTCGTTGATGTCGCCCTTGTTTCCGATGCAGGCGACCTTGGCCAGCCCGAAGGGTTTGGTGTCTGCAATCCAGCGCGCCCATCCCGAAGAGAAAACACCGGACTGGCCTATGATAGATACTCCGCCCGTTTTGATTGGATCAAGGCCGACGATGGATGTGGACATGCCGGCGGACGGGTTGAGCGTGCCGATGCTGTTAGGCCCCATGATGCGGATACCGGCCTTACGCGCCTGATCGATAATCTCATTTTGCTCTTTCGCTCCCGTCTCTCCCATATCCGAGTAGCCACCCGTGCTGAGGATGATGCTGGAAACTCCTTTGGCGGCGCAGTCTTCAAGCGCATCGGGCACTGCGCTCTTGGGAATTACAATCATGGCTGTGTCCACCGGCGTCGGTACGTCGGAAACCCTGGCAAAGGCAGGAAGACCGAGGATTTCTTTGACGGTGGGATTAATAGGATGAATGGCGCCTTTGAAACCCGCCTTCAGAAGATTGCGCAGGATGATATTTCCCCCTTTACCCGGACTCCTCGAGGCGCCGATCACGGCTATGGATGACGGCTTGAAAAAAGGTGCTATGGTTGCCGGGTCGTGGCGTTTTCTGGGGATTGCGGCAGGTCTGCCGTCCATCCGGACAAGGGCGTCAACGGCCATGCCTCCTTCCGGATAAACGATAAACGGATTCACGTCGATTTCGAGAATGTCCGGCCGGCTCGACAGCAGATCCGAAAGCGCTGAAACGGCTTTAGCGACAGTAGCGATATCGAGGGGTTTTTGAGACCGGTAACCTTCAAGAAGGGCGGCACCCTTGAGTCGGCGAAGCATTGCCGCCGCAGTCTTTTCGTCGACTGGTGCGAGGTCGGTTACCGTATCGCGGAAAATTTCGGCGAAGATGCCCCCGATGCCCGCCAGGACTACGGGACCGAACACGGGGTCACGCCTGCCTCCAAGGATGAGTTCAGTGCCCGGAGGGGCCATTTTCTGTACCAATAGTTTATGGGGAATTCCGGAAAATCGTTTTGCCATATCCTGGACGGCTTTTTCCAGAACGGCGGCATTTTTGATGTTCAAGACCACGCCGCCCTGTTCGGTCTTGTGAAGAACAGCGTTAGAGCAGATCTTCAACGCGACCGGAAAGCCCAGCCGGTCCGCAGCGGCCGTGGCCGCAGGATGATCTTTGGCTAAAATACTTTCTATGACAGGGATGCCCGCCTGTTTCAGCAAGGCGGCTCCTTCAAATTCATTGAGAGTGGTGATTTTGTTTTGCAGCATGAAGCAACCTCCTGATTCCATGTTCACGATGAGTTTGTATCCGGATATCTTTAACAGTGCGATGCGGTTGCCATGGACCGTGATTGTTAAGTGGACCCGTTTTTCTGGGCAAACATACAGGAAAAGTATTTTCTAAGTCAATAGCCAACAGTGTCGTAAAGCGTAAACAATAAATATCGCTTGCCATGGTGACATTACCATTGCCCGCTTCTCTGATCTTTTTTGTTTTTGGAGAAATCACTGTCAACAACTGTCTTATGCGGGAGATGAATATTGATGGATGGTATCCACTCCATCCATTGCCGGCTTTATGCTCATACCAGAAACGCTCAGGTCTGCTTCATGGTCCTTTGAGTATTTGCCGTCTCGGGAAGATTAATATCCGGAGATTGCCGGGGATGGTGGTGTCGCCTGGGGATCTGTTTCGTATTATAAGTATGTGTTAAATCGAAGGCGATGCCCCAGCTTTCACCATTCATCACTGACTTGGTGCGAACAACTTTGCCCGCTAATTTCATTTCACTCTTATGCTCGAGTTCAATGGAAAGATTTACCATTTTATAAGCCGATGCTTTATGCATATTGTTTTTGGCGGACAATTTACGTTAGTTGTCCTTATTGTGTCAATGGAAAACATGGGTGCTAGCAATGAAAAATAGTCTTTGGTGATTTGGACGATAAAATTGAAATGCAGATAATGTTTCTTGCAGTTTAAAAGAAAGCCTTCCTGCTATCATTGCCAGACAGTCCTGATTTTTACTTTTTGAAGATCCTTTGAGGATGGTCCCGGTATGAAGGAGAATAGAAGGCGGATTGATATCCCTTAGCACATAAACGGTGTTATCTTCTCGCTTTGTAATACCCCGCTTTGATCGCATCAGTTTCGGAATCGAATTCCACCCGGTGATAGGCCTCGACGGCATTGTAGTATTTCATGCCCGGAAGGTGATATCGCTTGCTGTCACTATTGCCGATAACTTTTACCTTTTGCACGGGCGCAGGAGACACAAGGGATGTTTTTACAAGTGTCGTTGTCTGTGCCGCAGTCTGCGTTGCCACAGACGCTTTCGCCGGAGTTGTTGTTTGAACCACAGACTTTGCTGCTACCGGTGCTTTTACCACTGGCTTCTGCGCGGCAGGGGGAGCCGCCGTGGGTGCTTTTGGCGCAGCCGATGCCTGAACAACAGACTTTGCTGCCACTGGTGCTTTTGCCACTGGCTTTGGCTGTGCGACAGGGGGAGCCGCCGTGGGTGCTTTTGGCGCAGCCGCTGTCTGAACAGCAGTCTTTGCTGGCACCGGTGTTTTTGCCACTGGCTTTGGCTGGGCGACAGGGGGAGCCGCCGCAGGTGCTTTTGGCGCAGCCGATGCCTGGACAACAGACTTTGCTGTCACTGGTGCTTTTGCCACTGGCTTTGCCTGTGCGGCAGGGGGAGCCGCCGCAGGTGCTTTTATCGGAGCCGCCTGTTGGACTGCAGCCGTTGTTGCCTCAGTTGCTTTTATCAATGCTTTTGATTGTCCTGGAGTGGTAGCTACAGAAGTTATTTTTGCAGGAGGTGTTGTTTTGACGGCAGCCTCTGTTGGTTTATGCGTTTCTGCCAATTTTGCCGCTTCCTTTTTATGATCCGTTTTAGCAGTATCTATTGTTTTGGCTGCGGCATTATTTTTAGCGACAGTCTCTCCTGCATCCGAAAGCTTACGGTTGTAGATATTGGGACGGAACTGCACAATTCCTTCCGAATCAACCCAGGCGGTTACGTATACGATATTGATGGGAATCGGGGAGGGAAGGGGCAGGCTTCGCGTTTTTCCCTTGGAGATAGCTGATTTTATGGCCTCTTCGGAACCCATGGGAGTGTTCTGCATCAAGTAAACAGCCAGATCAACAGGAGCTTGAACCCTTATACATCCGTGACTGAAGGCGCGTGGAAATTTTTGGAACAACTTTTTAGTTGGGGTGTCATGCAAATATATATCATAGGGGTTGGTAAACATGAATTTTATACGGCCAAGTGAATTCCCCTGTCCTGGATCCTGGCGCAGCAGGAGAGGAAAATTCTTCTCGGAATAACTGGACCAGTTTATTGCGCTTGGATCAATCCGCTGGTTTGATCGATATACCTGCATGCGGGACCGGCTCAAATATCCCGGATTTTTTTTAAGCTTTGGCAGAAGTTCCTTGGAGGCGATGCTGTATGGGACTGACCAGGCCGGGTTGATAATCAGATTTGTGATGATTCCGTTGAACTCAGGAGTTTGATTGGTTGTTTTACCCACAATGACAGGCATTTTTAACACGGGCTTGCCATCTTCAATAAGATTGAGGGTGAAGTCTGCGATGTTTATCAGGATATAACGATTTTCCTGAAGGGGTGGCATCTTCTTGCAGTATTCAATGGTTGAAGCAAGTTGCTTGATGCGCTCGCTTGTTGTTACGTTGAGTTCTCTTAAGGTTTCGACCCCTACAATGCCATTGGCCGTGAGGCCATGGCGAGCCTGGAACCTCTGCACAGCCTCCTTGAGCATTGCGTCAAAGACATCATCCTGATTGGATGGTTCAGCCAGATCAGTTCTTGTGGGCAGACTTTGTTTTGGCAAAGGGAGGCGTTCATTTTGGTTCGATGCAAGGCCATTGACTATCGGGTCAGGGCGTGTCTGGGACCCGGGTACAGTCTCCTTGAGCATTCCGTTAACGGCATCAGGCTGCTCCGGTGGTTCAGACGGCTCGAGGTCTCCGCTTGCGATAAGGCGTTTTTTTAGTAAAGAGACGCGAACATCCCGGCCTCCTTCTTTCAGGGCCGGGCCTGATGGAATCTGAGTCCAGCCGCCCTCGCTGGCAATTTGCAGGTAGTGATCAATGGCATTTTCCAGTGCCGACAGATCACATAGTTGGCGTTTTTCGAACAAAGATTCGTCTATCGCCAGTGCATAAAATGGAAAAAGTGTGAAAACAATCGCGCAGCAGAACATTCGGAAGTGGTGTGATGCGGGAAGTTCAGGAATACGTGTTTTAAGAGGAAAATCTACCAAGTGCGGAAGGCTCCTGAATCAATGTGGACGAAATCGCTAGTCGGATAATAGCCAACTCCTCCCATATGCAGCGAGAGTGCGGTGCCGTGGATGTCGGAGAGGTCGACGCCTGGAATGCGGATGTCGATGGCGCGGCCTTCCAGGTGCAGGCTATGTCTCCCAACCCTGTGCCCGTGGCTCAGGAGGTAATTGTTGTATTCCGGTGAACGGTAGCCGGAGATTACGTGAATTTCTTTATCACCCCCGAGCCTGGTGTTGACCAGATCAAGATACTCAAGGGTCCTGATATCAATTGGATATTGCTCATTGGTATGGTGGCAGCGTAAAATCCAGTTCAGTTTTCTAATGGATTCAAAGTTGTAATGACCATGCCTGTTGCGATATGCAGTGTTGATTGTTTCGTAAGTATGGATGTTGAAAAGTCTGAGCCTTCCTGAGGGCTTCATTTCTGTGAATGGACTGGCCAATGCCTTTCCGGGGAGGAGAAGCGCAGCGCTTGCCATAAGCGAGGCTTTGAGGAAAGAACGCCTGTTTGTGGTAAGACTCATGCAAATAACCTCTTGTTTTTGATGCGAAATTTGTATTTTCACGGGCGAGTATAGAGAAAGAGGGCTTGTATGTCAAGAATTTAATTGCGATTGTCAATCTCATGTCGGGATGTCTGCATCGAAAAAGGAGTTATCGACATCTTTACTTTCACAAGCCGGGATTAGACAAAGGTATAAAAAATTAAGTACTTGTATTTATTTGGTGTTTAAATGTGTCATTCCGTTAATTAAGAGTAAATTTGTTTGGTTTCACCAGATATGGGCAGAGTAAATGTCATGCGGGCAGGCAATATAAATGTATTACATCATTTAATCCCGCTCACGCGGGACGTGCTTACTGAGTTCGGTGTTCTAGGTGTAAGGCAATTTTCAATATATACAACTTGACGGATAAACAGGACGCTTCATGTTTAGTAATTCAAGGCAACCCGGCGGCAAATCTTAATTTCTAAAATAGCTTGATGCTTTTTATTCCCCGCTTGTTTTTGAATGCCTTGTATACCTGATAAGCGCAAGCCATGTCCTGGATGGCCAGTCCCGTGGCGTCGAAAAGAGTGATCTCTTCAGCGGAGGTTCGGCCTTTCTTTTTTCCGGCCACAATATCTCCCAGAGATGCGTAGATATCTTTTTTACTGATCAACTTTTGTTTCAGGGGCACATTAATCTCTCCCGAGTGGGAAGCCTGTGCCCAGTCATCAATCACCACTTTGGCCTGCTGCAATATATCGGGATTGATTTCCTGTTTGTTCGGCGCATCCGCTCCGATGGCATTGATGTGGGTTCCCGGAGAAACCCGGTTGACCAGCACAACGCGTGATGGCGTTGAGGTAACAACTATGTCGGCGTTCAGGGTAATATCATCGATTTTCGAAGAGATAACGGCTTCTATCGGAAAGGTTGCCTTTGCCCACTGTCTGAAAGCACGTGCGCATGCCTTGTCGCCTGGGAACTGCCATATCTTGATTTTGCGGATATCACGGACTTCCAGCAGGCAAGAGAGTTGGGACCGCGCCTGAGCGCCGCAGCCGATGAATCCAGCAATTTCCGAATTTTTGCGGCTGAGGAATTTTGCGGCAATTGCCCCCGCGGCACCGGTTCTGATGCAGGTTAAATACGTGCCGTCCATGATGGCCAGCGGATAACCGGTTTCAGGATCATTGAGAATGACAACCGCCATGACCGAAGGCAGATTACACGCCGCATTTTGCGGATGAACAGTAACACATTTGACACCGGCAATGTCAAATCCCTCCCCATGAAGATAAGCCGGCATGGACCGCAGATCGCCCCTGGGGAAATATAAATAGCTCTTGGCCGGCATTTCGGCCTGCCGCATGCCATAAGCCCGGAAAGCCTTTTCAACCATATCGTTTGCCACCGCCGGCGTAAGAACTTTTTCAACATCTTTTTGTGTCAGAAGCAGAGTTTTCATAGTCTTTTAGACCTTATCACGAATCGAAAATCAGAGGATCTCTTTGACTCTGCCTACGATTCCGCTTTCCAGCCGGACTTTGATGCCATGCGGATGCGTACCTGATTTTGTTAAAAGATTCAGAACAATGCCGTCAGTCAGAATGCCCGTCCGCTGGTCCTTCTTCTGCACGACCTTGACACGTGCCCCAACCTTTATATTTGTACGGATGGTTCCATCCATTCTTCATGTCCCCGCTGTTTCAGTCATACAACACTATCATAATATGTCTTCATCGTTCAACTTGCATATTTCGGGTAAAACCCTGTTCATGTTTTAAATGCTTTTATGCTACAATCTTCACCAGAATTCACTCTGTCATAAAAGGAGCTGCCGATATGCGCAATGACATTAAAAATCTGATTCAGGAAAATCGCGTATGCGTTATGGCGACTGTTTCGGAGGGCCAGCCGCATTGTTCCCTGATGTCTTATGCGGTGGATGCAGACTGCCGTGAAATTTACATGGCAACTCACAAAGACACAAAAAAGTACCGCAATCTGGCTGCCAATCCTTCCGTAAGCCTCCTGATCGACTCCAGAGAGGCGGGAGGTGAAGGCCAAACCAAAGCGCTGACCATCACGGGAACCTTTCAGGGCGTTATCGATGAACAAAGAAAAGCGTTTATCCAGGACGCGCTGTTTAAAAGGCATCCCGATTTAAAGGAATTCTTTGCCGATCCAGCCTCGGAAATTATCGTGGTCCGGGTAAAGGAATTGCAATTATTAGACGGGGTAACGGACGCGTATTATGAGCCGGTATTATGATCGATTCCACCGCAGGATCTTTCGGTCAATATTCGACATCGGCAGTTTTTTTAATTGAGCAGATGTTGCCCAGCGCCAGTTCTGGCAGGCACGTGCCTCGGGATTGCCTTTAAGCAGGCGGCAATCGAATGCCTGAAGGGTCAATCGAAAATGTGAATAGATATGATCAACAGAGGCCAGATATCTGCCGACACGAATTGATATATTCAATTCCTCCTTCACGCACTGCCGTAAAAAGTCATTTATGTTTTCACCTTCTTCAATGAAGCCGCCGGGAAGTTTCCATAGGGAGGCAAGCAGTCCTCTGGCCGGTCGTTGCACAACCAGCAGCAGATCCTCAGAATTGCGGATCACGGCGGCTGCCGCCTGCCGGTGAGGGATTGCAGGCGTTTTTCTTGTTGTGGGCAGAATGTTTTGCAGATCATGAAGTCTCGCGCGGCAAAGGCCGGATAACGGGCAGTGTGAACAGTCGGGATTTTTTGCCCTGCAGACGGTAGCACCCAGATCCATTAATCCCTGGTTGAACTCGCCGGGATGTTTGGCGGGAACCAGCAACGCCGCCAAATCACGCAGTTTTTTTTGTTCCCGGGGATCATCCACGGGTTTGCGGATGGCAAACAGGCGGGACAAGATCCGGCGGACATTGCCGTCAACGGCTGGAACCGACTGCCTGTAGGCTATGCTCAGAATTGCTCCTGACGTGTACTCACCAATGCCGGGGATCGTTTTAATTTCCTCGAGCTTGTCGGGAATCCGCCCGTCCCATTGATTAACGATAATGTGGCTTGCGGCGTGAATATTTCTGGCACGCGAGTAATACCCCATGTTTTCCCAAGCTTTGAGTACATCCTGCAGGGGAGCGGCCGCGAGCGTCCGGACATCTGGGAAGGATTTTATGAATCGCTGATAATAGGGAATCACCGTGTTCACCTGCGTTTGCTGCAGCATGATCTCCGAAATCCAGATACGGTATGGATCAGTCGTCTTCCTCCAGGGAAGAGAACGTTGATGCTGTTTGTACCAGGCGAGCAGTTTGCGTCCCAGGAGATTCTTGATTCCGGCAGCGTCTTTGATCATGGCAAATTGTATATCCCATGCGCGGGGACAAAACAATAGTGCCGTTATCAGCAATGTTTTTTCTCTTGACAGATAACCGTTAATAGGACAATCTCACTGCCACACGGACAGACTAATCGTTGGTTTTCACATCGTTAGATTTTCTGGTTAATTCATCAATTAAAGAGACAAGGGAGAGGAACACAAAATGAAGAAAGAGGATTGTATTTTATTCAGTGGCGGCGCTCAGGGCGCGGAAGCGGAATTTGGCGCCAATGCTGAGAGCTTTGGAATAGAGGAAGTAAATTTTACTTTTGAGGGACATACGATTATCCGTCACAGGGGCCTGCGTGTTCTCAATCACGAAGAGCTGAAAAACGGCGACGTCTCACTGGAATATATTTCCCGCCTGATGAATCGCCGTTATACGGACAACGTGACCTTCCGTAAAATTCTGCAAACCATATGGTATCAAATAAATAATGGACAGGAAGTCTTCATTGTCGGCGAAATTCTACCGGACAAAACCGTCAAGGGCGGCACCGGCTGGGGTGCGGAATTCAGTAAAATATGCAATAAACCGCTGCATGTATTCGATCAGAAAAAAAATGCCTGGTTCACCTGGAATAAACTTGAATGGGTCGAACGTAAAAAAGGCGATGAGCCGGTTATCACATGCACGCATTTTGCAGGCGGCGGCACGCGCTTTCTGGAAGAAAACAGCAGGCAGGCGATTAAGGATTTATTTGCCAGATCAATTGTCTGATTCGGAAACCGGCAATAAAATTTGCCTTAGCAATGCGCTTGACTATCATGTGGAATCAGGAAGAAAAGATCAGGTGGCTGTTATTTATGACAGTCCCGTTACCGATACCGTCAAAAAGATCACTTACGGGGAACTCCTCGATAATGTAGCTAAGTTTGCAGGGGTTCTGGCAGGGTTAGGGGTCACCAAAGGCGACACGGTGATTGTCTATATGCCGATGATTCCGGAAGCAATGATGGCGATGCTGGCCTGCGCGCGCATCGGTGCCGTTCATTCTGTTGTCTTCGGTGGATTTGCACCCAACGAGCTGGCTATCCGCATTGACGATGCCAAGCCGAAAGTCATGATTTCCGCCTCCTGCGGCATCGAAGGAAAAAAGACACTGGCATACAAACCGCTGCTGGATGAAGCGATAAAGATTGCCGCCCATAAACCGGAAAAATGCATTATCTATCAGCGCCCGCAGGTGAAGGCTGAGCTTCAGGCTGGACGCGATCTGGACTGGAATGAATTAGTTAAAGGCGCCAAAGCAGTTCCCTGCGTGCCCGTTGCTGCAACCGATCCACTCTATATTCTTTATACATCGGGAACAACCGGCAAGCCCAAGGGCGTCATGCGCGACAACGGCGGTCACGCCGTCGCGCTGAAGTGGTCCATGAAACACATTTACGACATCAAACCCGGCGAAGTTTTCTGGGCGGCCTCTGACGTTGGTTGGGTTGTCGGACACTCCTACATTGTTTACGCACCGCTGCTTTACGGCTGCACCACGGTTTTGTATGAGGGAAAACCCGTGGGAACACCCGATCCCGGTGCATTCTGGCGTGTCATCTCCCAGCATGGTGTATCAGTCCTGTTTACCGCACCGACGGCGTTCAGGGCCATTAAGAAGGAAGATCCCAATGGCGATTACCTGAAAAAATATGATATTTCCTGTTTAAGATATCTGTTCCTTGCGGGCGAGCGGTTGGATCCCGATACGTATCACTGGGCCAACGGCATGCTGAAAATTCCTGTCGTTGATCACTGGTGGCAGACGGAAACAGGCTGGCCGATTGCGGCCAACTGCATGGGGATTGAACAATTCCCGATCAAAGCGGGATCACCTACCAAACGATAAACGCTATCTGGAATACGTCACCGAAAGACCCGGATATTATGTTACCGGCGACGGCGGCCGCTTCGATCTGGACGGATATATTTACATCATGGGACGCATCGATGATGTAATAAACGTGGCCGGCCACAGACTTTCCACGGGAGCAATGGAAGAAATTGTTTCCAAGCATCAGGATGTCGCGGAATGCGCCGTGCTGGGTGCGGACGATCAGCTCAAAGGCCAGGTTCCTGTGGGTTTTGTTGTTTTAAAAGCCGGTGTGGACCGGAAGCCCGAAGAAATCATAGCGGAGCTGGTAAAGATGGTGCGATCCGAACTCGGCGCGCTTGCCTGCTTTAAGGAAGCAGCCATAGTGAAAGCATTGCCCAAAACAAGATCCGGCAAGATCCTCCGCTCCACGATGCGCAAAATCGTGGATGGCAAGGATTATGTTGTCCCATCCACAATTGACGATCCGGCGGTTCTGCCGGCTATAGCGGAGTCAGCTAAAACGATTGGCTACGGGAAGAAAAAGTAAGAAAAAGGCTGTTTCCCCTAAAGGGGACGCGAGACTGTAGGCTTTTAAACTATAGGTTGTTAGGGAAACAAAGGCCGGCTGGAAAATCTCCAGCCGGCCTTTGTAATTCTTTCTAAGAATTACTATTTAATGAGCTTCGCCAGACGGTCCCAGCGGACACGCTTTTCTTCGGAATCCCATGACCAGTAAATAATGAAGGCTTTGCCCTGGACGTCCTTCAAATCGACAAAACCCCAGAAGCGGCTGTCCAGACTGTGATCGCGATTATCACCCATCATAAAAAGAGAATTTTGCGGGACTGTTAACGGACCAAAATTGTCGCGGGGTTGGACCTCGGCCGGATAAATCGTATCATCGTCATACACGCCGAACGGATCTTCGTAAGGCTGGTCATTGATGAACAGTTTCTTGTTTTTCATTTCTATCTTGTCGCCGCCGATGCCGATCACCCGTTTAATAAAATCCTTGGATCGGTCCTCCGGGTAAATAAAAACTATAACATCGCCCCTTTTCGGGTCGGTGACCGGAATGATCGTTTTTCTGATAAAAGGAATTTTAACGCCATAAATAAATTTGTTGACGAAAAGATGATCGCCGATCAGCAGGGTTGGAATCATCGAGCCGGACGGTATTTTGAATGCCTGTACGATAAAAGAGATAATAAAACCCGCGATCAAAACGGCCATCAGGACCGCTTCAACAAATTCTCTGAGTTTCGACTTTATTTTTTTCGGCGGCGATTTTTTTCCCATAAACATGAACCCCTTTAGCAGATAGAAATACTTTTTTATCAATAAATTCCCATGACGCAACCGCCGGCGAGCGTTCCACCCAGCTTGCGACATTTTTCCATGATTTCTTCGGTGATTTTTCCTTTGGCAATGACCGGGGTGAAAACATTTTTGAGTTTGTAGCCCAGGGCGATGCGCTCAATAGCCCTGAGTGCTCCCGAGCCGTCATTGCCGGCGCTGATAAAAACGACATAAGGTTTACGGAAGACTTTGTCCTGGGCGTCGCCGTAAGTCCGGTCAAAAAAATCCTTGATCATGCCGGACATATAACCGAAATTTTCCGGCGTGCCGATTGCCAGGCCGTCACAGGTCAGCAGGTCGTCAAGGGTTGCGTCACCGGCTTTTTTTAAAATGACCTCCACACCGTCAATGCCCCTTGCCCCTTCGCAGACAGCGTCAGCCATCTGCCGGGTGTGCCCGGTCTGGGTATGGTAAACGATTAAAATTTTGATCATAAAAAAAATAGGTAATAGGTTATAGGTTATAGGTTATAGGTAACGGGCGAGAAGCGATGAAAATACTTTTTCTTCTAACCCCTCACCTCTCACCCCTAACCTTTTTTACGGCATTTTGGAAATGATGCCGAGGAATCCATCGGCTTTCAGCGACGCCCCGCCGACCAGCGCCCCGTCGATATCTTCCATTGCAATCAACTCAGCAATGTTATCTTTTGTTACGCTGCCGCCATAGAGAATACGAACATCAGCGGCCATGCAGCCGTATATTTCAACGAGAAGCCGGCGGATGAAATCGTGAACGTCTTCGGCCTGCGCCGGAGTGGCCACCATGCCCGTACCGATCGCCCAAACCGGTTCATAGGCGATGACGACGTTATCAAGCTTGTCAATATCGGCCAGTGCGCCACGCACCTGACGGCCAACAACCGCCTCTGTGACGCCCTTGTTTCTTTCCCCGTCCGTTTCGCCGACACAGACTATCGGCTTCAAACCGGTTGCCAGCGCTTTCTTCGCTTTTAAATTAACGGTTTCGTCGCTCTCGATAAAATATTTTCGTCGCTCCGAATGTCCGATGATGACGTACGTACAGCCAACATCTTTCAGCATCAACGGAGAAACTTCGCCGGTATACGCCCCCTTGTCTTCACAATACATGTTTTGCGCGGCAAGCGCCACAGATGATCCCTTGAGGGCTTCGCCAACGCTCGTTAACGCGGTAAACGGCGGAGCAACAACCACTTCGCCGGATTTTAAACCGGCAGTTCCTTCTTTCACCGTGCGGGCCAGTGCGACGGACTCGGCAATCGTATTGTGCATTTTCCAGTTGCCGGCAACGATCCATTTTCTCATGGGTTTCCTCCGCGTTAACCGAGTGCGGCAACAGCCGGTAGAGTCTTGCCTTCCAGAAGTTCAAGAAACGCGCCGCCGCCAGTGGAAATATAGGATATTTTATCACTGAGGCCGGTTTTGTGAATGGCCGTGTCCGTATCGCCGCCGCCGACAATGGTCAAAGCACCGGAAGCGACGACCGCATCCACCAACTTAAATGTTCCTGCGGAGAAAGGAGCAAGTTCAAACATGCCCAGGGGGCCGTTCCAGACAATGGTTTTTGCTGTTTTTACCGCCTCTGAAAACACTGCGATAGTTGCTGGGCCGATGTCCAGGCCCATCCAGCCTTCCGGAATATCCTTTATGGCAACAATATTTCTTTCAGCATCCGCTGACGGTTCCTGTGCGATAACGGTATCCACCGGCAGCAGGAATTGCACGTTTTTGGCTTTGGCCTTGTCCATAATTTTTCTGGCCAGATCCAGCATTTCTGTTTCACACAGGGATGTGCCGACGTTAAAACCCTGGGCTTTCAGAAAAGTGAAGGCCATGCCGCCCCCCACGATCAGGCGGTCCACTTTATCGATGACGTTTTCTAGAACCTTGATTTTGTCGGACACCTTGGCGCCGCCAATAATGGCAATGAGCGGCCTTGTCGGATTGCCCATGGCCTTGTTGAAATATTCGATTTCATTTTTAAGGAGGAAGCCTGCAGCGCATACGGGAACAAATTTGGTGATGGCTGTGTTGGATGCGGCCGCACGGTGTGATACGGCAAACGCGTCGTTGACATATACATCGCAAAGTTTGGCGAGTTCCTGTGCAAAGGCTTCATCATTCTTGTCTTCACCCGGATGGAATCGCAGGTTTTCCAGCAGGATTACATCACCCGCTTTCATGGCGTCCACGGCCTTTTCAGCTTTTTCGCCGATGCAGTCGTCGATAAATGGAACGTCAATATTCAGCATTCTGGCAAGGATCGGGGCGACCGGCTTTAAGGAAAATTCTTCAACTCTTTTCCCCTTGGGCCGTCCCAGGTGAGACGTAACGATCACCCGGGCGCCTTTTTCCCTGATAAAATTAATCGTAGCCAGGCTTGCTTTGACACGGGTATTGTCAGTAACATTGCCTGATTTGTCCATGGGTACGTTGAAATCCACCCTTACCAATACCTTCTTGCCGCTTACATCAATCTGATCCAAGTACTTCATTCATGTTACCTCTTTTCACGTATTTTTTCATTTCATGATAAAGGACAGGAGTTCCAGCATGCGATTGGAGAAGCCCCACTCGTTGTCATACCATGAAAGTATTTTTACCATTTTACCGCCGATGACGGTTGTGTTGGGCAGATCCACAATCGATGAATGGGGATTGCCGTTAAAATCTTTGGATACCAGCTCTTCTTCGGAGCAGCATAAAATGCCTTTCATTGCCCTTTGTGAATGTTCCTTCAGTTTATCGTTGACTTCCTGCTTGCTCGTTTCACGGGAAAGGATTGCCACAAAGTCCACCAGTGAAACATTGGGTGTGGGTACGCGAATTGCCAGTCCGTCAAGCTTGCCTTTCATTTCCGGAATGACTTCCGCTATGGCACGGGCTGCACCGGTTGTTGTCGGAATCATGGAAAGGGCTGAAGCACGGGCGCGGCGCAGGTCTTTATGCGATTCGTCAAGTACCACCTGATCGTTGGTGTAAGAA
>PHBN01000455.1 GCA_002840635.1 Deltaproteobacteria bacterium HGW-Deltaproteobacteria-1 | reverse complement strand
TTCATCCTGCCTCCGAAAGAAAGGGAAATACTTTGGCATTGATTAAAGCTCAGAACATTACCAAGGACTACCAGACGGAAGACGTGGTGGTTCACGCTCTGCAGGATGTTGACTTCGAAATAGAACCCGCTTCCTTCGTATCCTTTGTCGGGCCTTCCGGCAGCGGTAAAACGACCATCCTGAATCTCATCGGTTGCCTGGACAAACCTACGGCGGGGAATCTGCGCATCGCGGATATCGATGTCATTGGTCTGGATCGAAAAAATAGCGCGGCTTTCCGGGGAAAGCATCTTGGATTTATTTTTCAGGATTTCAACTTGATCCCTGTTCTCACAGTTTACGAAAATATCGAATATCCGCTGATTATGGTCCAGAACATACCACCCCAGGAACGCAAGGAAAGAATTACGCGCATGCTGGCCGTGGTAGGTATGGCCGAACAGGCTAAAAAATATCCGCACCAAATTTCGGGCGGCCAAAAACAGCGTGTAGCCGTCGCCCGGGCATTGGTGACCAATCCAGCTCTGGTTCTGGCTGACGAACCCACGGCCAATCTGGATTCTCAGACGGCCTATGCCGTAATCGGCCTTATGAAGAAAATGCGCGACGACTTCGGAACCACGTTCATCTTTTCCACCCATGACACAAAAATTGTCGGCGAGGCGGAGGTCATCTTCCGGCTGGAAGACGGCAGGCTGAAGGCAAAAGAGATGAAAGGGGGAATAAGGTCATGATAAACCTCTTCAAAATTGCCATTCGCAATCTCATCCGCTATAAGCGAAGAACCCTGCTGACCGCTTCGCTTATCACCATCGGCGTTGTATTTGTTCTTGTCTTTGTTTCCATTACCGGTTCTTTCAAGGCGATGATGATCGGTCAGATCACCGATTCCATGCTGGGGCATCTCCAGATTCACCGCAAGGGGTATGTTGCCTCCATTGATAACCTGCCTCTTAATCTGAACATGAAACCCCAGGCCTATGCAAAGATAGCCACTGTGCTCGGCGCAACGCCTGAAGTTGCAGCTTTTTCGCCCCGTCTTAAATTCGGCGGGATGTTCAGCAATTTTACAGAGACGACCAACATCCGCTTGAATGGTGTCTATCCTGAGAAGGAGTTTCAAACGGTTCCCTTGTTGACCTCGCGTATATCGGAAGGTAAAAAAGCTCTAAATCGAGGTGAGATAATGATCCCCGCACTTCTGGCGAAGGGATTGAAGGTCAAACTGGGCGATACCGTTGTTATTGTGGCGACCAACGCGGAAGGCTCCGTCAACGGCAAGCAGTTTATCGTTTCCGGTATCCT
>PHBN01000454.1 GCA_002840635.1 Deltaproteobacteria bacterium HGW-Deltaproteobacteria-1 | reverse complement strand
CCATAGGCAGCCATGCCCGCCTCGGCCTTATCCGCACCGACCGTGGTAATATTGATAATCCTGCCGCTCTTTTGTTCAATCATCTGGCGAGCGACCAGACGGCTCAAAAGCCAGGCTGCCTTGACGTTGGTGTTGAAGCACTTGTCCCAGCCGTCCTCACGAAGATCGAGCAGTCCGCGCAGGAAACTGCGGGCGGCGTTGTTCACCAGAATGTCAATCCGTCCGTATTCCTTGACCGCGGCATTGACCAGATTTTCCAACTGTTCATGAACCGTCAGATCGGTCACAACGGGCAGGGCCTTGCCGCCTTTTTTCCGGATTTCTTCCGCCACAACATCAATTTCCGCCTGGGTTCTGCTGCACAAAACCACATTCGCACCTGCTTCGGCCAAACCCAGAGCAATCACCCGGCCTATTCCACGGCCCGCTCCGGTAACGATTGCCGTTTTGCCTGTAAAATTAAAAATATTGCCCATAATTTTCACCCTCCTGTTTGTTGTTATATCGATTGCAATAATATAATGAATTGCCCGTTGGTGCCTTGCAACTTTGCGTTAATTTATAAGCTTTTAATAAATAGTTTGCAAGTGATGAAACAACCCGGATAGCCCGAACATTCTGCCGGTCGTAAGCACTGATTATTTCTTGACATTGACTGGACTTGTTTTTATAGTCGGCTCGTCAGTTACGTCTTTATCAGGAAGGCTGAACCATCACCTCACCCTCAAGGAGCAAATATGGCTGCACCATTAGTGATCGCAATGTCCCAGGGAAAAGAAATTGTTTTGCTGCCGAACATGGCCAACCGCCACGGATTGATCACCGGCGCCACCGGCACCGGAAAAACCGTGACGCTGCAAAAAATGGCCGAATCCTTCGCCTCCATCGGTGTTCCGGTCTTTATGGCCGATGTGAAGGGAGACCTCTCCGGCATCGGGGCGGCAGGCGTAGCCTCCGAAAAATTACTGAAAAGGCTGGAATCGATCGGCATCAAAGACTTTAAACCGTGTGCCAATACAGCTGTATTCTGGGATGTATTCGGGGAAAAGGGACACCCCGTACGAGCCACCATATCAGACATGGGGCCGCTTTTGCTGTCCCGGCTGTTGAATCTCAACGATACGCAGTCCGGCGTGCTGACGCTGGTCTTCAAAATTGCCGACGACAACGGCATGCTTTTACTGGACCTGAAAGACCTGAGGGCCATGATCCAGTTTGTGGGTGACAACGCCAAACAGTTCACCACTGAATACGGCAACATTTCCGCGGCCTCCATCGGCGCGATTCAACGCGGCCTTATACAACT
>PHBN01000453.1 GCA_002840635.1 Deltaproteobacteria bacterium HGW-Deltaproteobacteria-1 | reverse complement strand
AATGAACCATTCCGTAAGGAAGGGTAGGGAACCTTTATGATCGGCATTTCAAAATTATACTGCGGGGCGGTGGAGCCATCCGATGTGCTGCGCTACAACCGCCACTCCGGAATGCTTCCGTCGCACCTTCTGCAGTTTTCATCGGATAAAAAGCCGGTGGTGGTCTGGAACATGACGCGCCGCTGTAATCTGAAGTGCATTCACTGCTACTCCAGCTCCGCTGACGTCGACTATCCGGACGAGCTGACAACAGAAGAAGGCAGAACACTGATTGATGATCTGGCTGCTTTCGGCGCACCGGTGATTTTGTTTTCCGGCGGCGAACCGCTTATGCGGAAGGATCTGCTGGAACTGGCGAAGTACGCGACGGACAGGGGCATGCGCGCGGTCATTTCCACAAACGGTACGCTCATCACCAGGGAGATCGCGGCCGAACTGCAGAAGATCGGCCTTTCCTACGTGGGCGTTAGCCTCGACGGCCTGGAAAAAACGCACGACCGTTTCCGGGGAAGGAAGGGAGCTTTTGACGCGGCCATCGAAGGCATCAGGAACTGCCGCGACACGGGCATCAAGGTCGGCATTCGTTTTACAGTGAACAGGCACAATCTGTCTGACGTGACGGCCATGTTTGATCTGCTTCGACAGGAAAAAATTGAGCGGATGTGTTTCTACCATCTGGTTTATACCGGACGCGGCTCCAAGCTCCGTGAAGAAGACCTGACACATGAAGAAGCCCGCAGTCTTCTGGATTTAATTGCTGCAAAAACAAAAGAAATGTTTGACGACGGGCTTCAGCCGGAAATCCTCACAGTTGATAATCATGCCGACGGACCCTATTTATATTTAAAAATGAAAAAAGAAAATCCTGAGCGGGCGAAAGAGGTGCTGGAACTGCTGGAAATGAACGAAGGCAACAGCTCCGGCCATGGCATCGGCTGTGTGAGCTGGGATGGCGAGGTCTATCCCGATCAGTTCTGGCGTAACCAGCCGCTGGGGAATGTCCGGCAAAGACCCTTCAGCGAAATCTGGACGGATGGAAAAAACGAATTGCTGATGAAACTGAAAGATAAAAAGAAACAAGAGGGAGGACTAGATCATGCAATTTCCTGAATACCGGGGACGCAGACTGAGAAAAAATGAAAACATGAGGCGTCTGGTACGCGAGACAAAATTATCTGTAGATGATCTGGTCTATCCGCTGTTCGCAGTTCCCGGTAAAAGCGTTAAAAAGCCGATCCTGGCCATGCCCGGCCAGTTTCAACTGTCCGTAGATTACATTGCCGGGGAAGCGCGGCAGGCTTTTGAGCTGGGAATCCCGGCTGTGCTTCTTTTCGGCATTCCGTTAAAAAAGGATGAGCAGGGCACCGGCGCTTTTGCCAGAGACGGCATCATCCAGCAGGCGGTGAAGCGTATTAAGAACGAGGTACCCGATATGCTTATCATCACGGGTGTGTGTCTGTGGGAATATACCAGTCACGGCCCTTGCGGCATTCTGGAAAAGGGATCGGTGAAAAATGACACGACACTGGAAGGGCTGGCGGAAACGGCGCTGGCGGAGGCACGTTCCGGCGCGGACGCGGACGCTCCGTTGGCCACGATGGACGGCCAGATCGGGGCCATTCGGGAGGCGCTGGTTGAGACCTCGCTGGAAGAG
>PHBN01000105.1 GCA_002840635.1 Deltaproteobacteria bacterium HGW-Deltaproteobacteria-1 | reverse complement strand
GAAGAGGGCGAACAACATTTCGTACAAGCAGAAGGGGAGGCGGCGGTGCGCAGGATTTCGAAGACCCCTTCTCCGGTATATTCGGCGGCGGAGGTGGTGACCGTCACTACGCGAATATGCAGCAAAGAGGTCAGGATGCTGAATATAATCTTTCAATATCATTAGAAGAATCTGTATTGGGTGCTGATAAGAAAATCTCTCTCCAGATGGAAAACAGAATAGAGGACATCAATGTGAAGATTCCACCGGGCATCAGTTCAGGAAAAAAACTAAGACTGCCCGGCAAAGGCCTTGCTGGATTCAATGGGGGTTTGAATGGAGATTTGTTTTTAAACATTAATGTATTGCCTCATCCGATCTTCGCTAGAGACGGCAACGATCTTTACATCGAAAAGACCATCAAATTTACACAGGCTGCTCTGGGAACAACTATCGATATTCCTACGCTCGACGGAACAACAAAAAGATTAAAGATCGCACCCGGAACTCAAAATAACACCAAAATCCGAATGAAAGGCTATGGCGTGCCCGGCCTTAAAGGATCCCTCAAAGGCGACCAGTTCGTCAAAATCAATGTTGAAGTCCCCAAAAAGTTGACTGACAAACAGATAAAGATGATTGAACAATTGGCAGCAGATGGAATTTAAGGAAAGCTTAATGGATCAATGCGAATGGTCAGTTGTCTATTGACATTTTTTATTTTAGGTCTCATAAGATATGTTATGTAAACTTGAAACAATTAAATCAATATTTATTATTCTCTCGGCTTAATAATGGAAAAAGTACCTATGGCTTTTGCAATCATAATATTATCTGATTTTATTTCGGCTTCGATTACGGCAATTTGTTTTCCTCTTTGAATGATCTTGGCATCACAAATAAGCACCTTCTTATTGGCCGGCTTTAAATAATTTATCTTAATTTCTATCGTGGCGGTTTCTTCATCTTTTTTGAGTGTGGAATAAACGGCGACACCCATGCTGATATCCGCCATAGAATAAATGATGCCACCGTGAACGATTTTTCGCTTGTTTAAAAAATCTTCTCTAATTTTTAGCTTGCTTTGACAGACTCCATTTTCCAGCTTTTCAATGGAAAGGCCAAGCAATTTTACAAAAGCACTTTGTTTTCGTATTTCTTCAGTATAATTAAGCATATTTTATATTCTCCAGAAAATCATAAAGCATTATTTTCATTTATTTCCTTTTTACCTTGCACCTTTTTCCTTTTTTTCAAATAAACTGAATATCCCCTATTGCTCCCATGTCGCTTCCTACAATAATAACAATTCCAAGAACACCGGGAATTTCGATTCCATAATCGAGACTTGGCTTAATATCTTTTTTATTTTTAACTCGATTTCCGATCGCCGAGGCGGCAGCATCAGCAAGCGTCGCCGACCTTGAAGTCACGCAAACCGCATCGGCGATTCCAAAGCTCAAAGATGGCCCCACCGTAGCGGATGATGTGCAAATTCCTAACGGAGTTTCTTCTGGTTTTACAATAATGTTGAACTTATAACTTAAAGTAGATTCTCCTGCAAATATGCCCACCGTTACTTGATGTTTTACTTTAAGGAAAATGTCGCCGCCATTCTCTATAATGAGACTGTCAGTTAAACCAATGAGATCATTGCCGACAAATTCCGCAATTGCACCCGCTACAGAGGCCATGGGTCCGACTCCGCAAATTTTTGATTTTTTGATCATATCACGGACAATCGGGGGAGCTAAATTGTTTTCCTTAATTGGAACAAGTGAAGTCCGGAACTGTGGATTTGTTTTTATGTAGTTCTCCAGTGACTTTCGATGAATAATCAGTGATTTTGTTACTTGTTCAGAGAGGTTTGTATCAGAACTTATAAACAGATCGCTTTCCAAAATTTTAACATTATATGATATTAGATTATCTTTATTAATTAATGATCTATATATTCTTTCCTCGTATTTCATATTATATAAGTAATACTGTGGATAGATTTAAATTGTTGATAACTATTGTCTGTTGATAACTACTGCTGAGATTTGTTTTTAAATCTCGAAAATGACTTTAAAGCGGGTTACGAGAAATCTTATCTTGATGAACCCCACGAATGATTTTATCTTATTAACAATAAATTGTGCTGCCCTCCCCCAGTATCCTGTCCGCCTCTTTTTTCAAAGGATCACAGATATCAATCCGACCCGAATCACCAAGACTGACAATTATTTCACTTTTTTTATTAAGAATATGGATGTAACTATCGTATTTACCTTTATATTTTTTTATTGCCTCATTCAACGATATGATGCTTTCAGGGGTAACTTTTTCAGAATCAACCATGAATCGAACCTGTTTATATGGATTTTCAAGGGCTTTGCTCAGCAAAACAACATCCTGAGCTATGACTTTAGAGGATTCATCTCCTATATCCATAATCCCTTGAATGACAACCGGTTCATCGGCATGAAGCAGGTCATAAAACTTCTTATACACATCCGCCCAGAAAATTAGGTTTACGGAACCCTGCAGATCTTCCAGAACCACATTGCACATTACATCCTTTTTCCTGGTCTGTCTTTCCGCAAAGGAACTTACGACACCGGCAATTGTAATTGTTTCTTTATCACTTTTAAAACTCAATGTAGCTGAATTTACATTGGTAACGAACTTTAATTTGTCTTTATAACCATGTAAGGGATGCCCTGTAATATAAAAGCCAAGCGTTTCTTTTTCAATAGCCAGCAGTTCCTTCCGGTCCCATTCCGAAAGAGCTGGAATTTGAAAAGATGATTCGCCATTGGATTTAGATGGTCCCGATTCATTCATCTGATCGAAGATATTTGCCTGATTACTTAATAATTCCTTTTGTTTACGCTGTGCTTCTTCCATGGCCTGATCCAGGCATTCCATAAGTTGACGGCGGTTGTTTCCGAGTGAATCAAAGGAACCGCATTTAATCAGACTTTCAATCACCCTTCTGTTAACTTTACGAAGATCGACACGGCTTAAAAAATCCAGAAAAGACGTGAATTTTGATTCCTGCCGTATGGCAATGACGGATTCCATAGCCGCCTCGCCCACATTTTTAACAGCAGCCAGACCGAAACGGATATTCTCCCCGGAAATACTGAAATCCTTGTGTGATTCATTAATATCCGGCGGCAGAATGTTGATGCCCATTTCCTTGCAATTGGACATGTGTTTAATAATCTTGTCGCGGTTGTCTTTTTCGCTGGTCAGAAGCGCAGCCATGAAGGCAACAGGATAATGTGCCTTGAGATAGGCTGTCTGGTAAGTTATCATGGCATAAGCGGCACTGTGCGACTTATTAAAACCATATTCGGCAAAGGTCTCCATTTGGTCCCATATGGTTTTTGCCTTGTTTTCATTAATTTTTTGCTTTTTTGCGCCTTCGAGAAATTTCGGTTTCTCTTTTTCCATGGCCGCAACTTGCTTTTTGCCCATCACTTTGCGCAATGTATCGGCTTGGGACATCGTATAACCGCCGATGACATTGGCAATCTGCATAACCTGTTCCTGATACAGGATGATGCCGTACGTTTCTTTCAGAATCGGTTCAAGTTGCTGAAGTTCATATGTAATTTGCTGTTTTCCGTGTTTGCGGGCAATAAAGTCGGGTATCATTTTCATAGGTCCCGGCCGATAAGCAGCAATTAAAGCAATGACATCTTCGATATGATCGGGTTTGAAATTGACCAGAAGATCCTTCATACCGGAACTTTCCAGCTGGAAAACACCGTCCGTTTCACCTTTCATCAGCAACTGATATGTTTGAGGATCATCCAACGGCAAGTCATTGATATCAAGATCAATATGATGTGATTCCTTGATAAAATTAAGCGCGTTTTTAATGACCGTCAGGGTCTTGAGTCCCAGGAAGTCAAACTTGGTCAGTCCGACCGCTTCTATATCTTTCATGGAATATTGAGAAACGATATCGTCTTTGGGGGCAAAAAGCGGGACCCGTTCGACAAGCGGCACATCCGAAATGACAACACCAGCAGCGTGAACGGAAGAATGACGGTTGAGACCTTCCAGAACCAATGACAGCGACAAGAGCTTTTCAATTTGCGGATTCTTCCTTCGTTCCTCGGCAAACCGGGGCTCCATTTTGAAGGCATCGTTGAGTGTGATGTTTAAAACATTGGGCACAAGTTTGGCAATGCGGTCAGCTTCACTGTAAGGAACGTTGAGGGCACGCCCTACATCCCTGATCACGCCTTTGGCCATCATTTTTCCAAAGGTGCATATCTGCGTGACTTTGTCTTTGCCATATTTCTCTGTTACATACTTGATAATCTCACCACGTCGCTCCTGGCAGAAATCAATGTCAATATCCGGCATGTTGATTCGGTCCGGATTAAGAAATCGTTCAAAAAACAGCCCGTAGCGAAGCGGGTCAATATCAGTAATGCGGATGGCATAGGCCACAAGAGATCCTGCTGCAGAACCTCGCCCGGGACCGACGGGAACATCATTGTGCTTGGCGTGCTTGATAAAATCGGAAACAATCAGAAAATAACCGGCAAAACCCATTTTCTTGATGATTTCCAGTTCGCTGTGCAGACGCTTGAAGTATTTTTCCCGAACAGTTGCCTCATCATCACCGTTCTGATACTTCATAATGACTGGCATGAGCTTTTCCAGACCTTCTTTCGCCTTGCGTTCCAGATAATCTTCAAGGGTTTCCTCGGGATTCTTTACTTCAAATTTAGGCAGATAAAACTTACCGAATTCAAATGTCAGATTACAGCGTTCAGCAATTCTGACTGTGTTGGCTATTGCCTCTGGCGTGGCGGCAAAAAGCGTCTCCATCTCTTCAGGGGATTTGATATAGAACTGATCGGTAGACATGGACATCCGGTCGGTGTCTTCAATGGTTTTCCCCGTCTGAATGCACAACAGAACATTGTGCGCCTCGGCATGTTCGATATTCAGATAATGACAGTCATTGGTGGCAACCAGCGGAATCGACAGTTCTTTGCTAAGTTCAATCAAACCCTGGTTGGCTATTTTTTGTTCGGGAATTCCATTTTCCATGATTTCCAGATAGAAATTGTCTTCACCGAAGATGTTCCGGTATTCCATCGCGGCTTTCCTGGCTTCATCCATATTGCCGCGGACAATATGAGAGGCTATTTCGCCGTGCAG
>PHBN01000104.1 GCA_002840635.1 Deltaproteobacteria bacterium HGW-Deltaproteobacteria-1 | reverse complement strand
TTCCTGTATGACCGTCCGGACAAACATGCCCGGCAGCAGCACGCCTTTCGGATTGGGAAAAACGATGCGCAGAATGACCGATCCGGTAGTCGGATCGACCGTGATGTCACGAAACTGAAGGTTTCCTTTCAGCGGATACTCCGTTCCGTCATCCAGAAAAAGCCTGACCTTTTTCTGCTGATTGGCGTTCGGGTCAAGTTGCCCTTCCTGAATCTGCCGGCGCAGACGTAGGATATCGGTTGTTGACTGTGAAACGTCCACGTACATGGGATCCATCTGCTGAATGGTCGCAAGTGCCACGGGCTGGTTAGCCGTTACCAGCGCGCCTACGGTAACGCTGGATTTTCCGATGCGGCCCGAAATGGGCGCAGTAATGGTTGTGTACTTCAGGTTGATGCTTGCGGTCTGCACATCTGCCTGAACCTGCTTCAATGCGGCCGACGTATCGTCGTAATCCTGCCGGCTGACGGCTTTGTCGGCCAGAAGTTCTTTCAGTCTTTTCTCCTTAAGCTGAAGGGTGGAGAGCTGCGCTTCGGACCGGGCCAGCGCTGCCTGATAGAGCGCAGGGTCGATCTGGAAAAGGGGCTGACCGGCTTTGACATCGGAGCCTTCCGTGAAAAGACGCTTCTGGATGATGCCGCCAACCTGGGGACGCACTTCTGCGACTAAATTGGCTGATGTTCGACCGGCCAGTTCGGTGGTTGTTACCACCGGTTTTGTCTGCATGGTTACAACGGCAACCTCGGGCATCGGCGGCGAGCCCCCCGCCTTCCTGTCTCCGCAGCCCCACAGTATCAAAACCGCGACAAAGATGACCCCAGCAGTCATCAGTCCGACTCTATAATTTTTTTTCATTTGACACCTCTGCTATTAAAATATTGGCGACCCATAATCCATTATGACAGGATGAAGACATCTTGATTATGGTCAAAACAACTTAAAATAATTTTTCTGTAAAACATGGGCATTACCTCTTAATGGCATCCCAGCAGGCTTCGGTAATTTGCCGGATCAGGGACTCGTCCAGTTCAACAAAACCGAGGGTATGGTCACGGATCACATAGAGCATGGGACCGATGGCCAGAGAAGAAAGCACGATGATCGGTAAATCTTTCAAAATCAACTGAGAGATTCCTTCTGCGAAGATTCCTGTGAGTGTGTCGTGTCCATCATAATTTATATTCTTACCCAAAAGTTTGTCGCGGCGTTTAGAAATTCCGTAGGGGGAGTTGAAGTACTGCTCCATATAACGGAAATGAAGAGGGTGCGTTATTAAATACCGGCAAAGTTCACCGAATACATAGAAAAACTGTTCTTTAACCGGCTTTCCCAGCGGGTAATTGCCCAGAAGAATGTCCATTATCTTGTCTTCAATTTCCTGGAACAACTCGTTGATGAGCACGTCCTTGTTTTCAAAATAACGATAGATCGTGCCGGCAGCTACATGTGCTTTTTGGGCTATCTCGGACATGGGAGCATTATGAAAACCATGTTCGGCAATGAGTCCCATGGCTGCTTGCATGATGTCGTCGCGTTTATCTGAGTTTGTCATTGATTTGCCCCATTAAATGAATGAACATTCATTCATTAGCAATTGTTTTTATCTCAGAAGTAATGCTGCTGTCAAGAAATATATATGAAGAAAAAAATAGTGCATATCTTTACAATATTTCGATACTAATTCGAATGAATGATGAGCTGAAGGTTCAAGCAAGACAATGATGAAGGCAATCAACCTTGATCTCTGGTCCTTGTGCCTTGAATCTTTTCCATATCCTCCAGTGTATTGATGTTTTGAAAAAGCCTGTCGTCTTTATTGAACGGTAAAATCTGTTCTCCAGAAACCCCCAGCACCCGCATGTCCCTGTAGAAACCGGTGATTTTGAGCTTGTCCAGCATCAGGAGGCGCTTGATGGAAGGAAGGCAGTTGCGTGAATAGATTGCATGCAGCGGTTGATACCCTTCAGCAAGTTGCGGAACGATAACATCATGTTTGCCGGATAGCCCGGCCAAGTACTCGATAAAGTCCCCATTCAGATAGGGCATATCGCAAGCGCTGACAAAAGCGTAAGGATTTTTTGAATAAAACAGGCCTGTGTAAATGCCTCCAAGCGGACCTTTGCCTTTGTAAATGTCAGTAACGATGGACGCATGAGTAAATTCAAGGTAGGGGAGAGGGTCGTTTGTGACGATCAGGATTTCAGAAAACAGCCGGCTGTAGATATTCATGGTCTTATCAATCATGCGGGTGCCGTCGATTTCCAGAAACGCTTTATTAGTTCCCATGCGGGAATTTTTACCGCCCGCGAGGATAATTCCGGTGATGTTGCTTTTTTTGTCCGTCAATGATCAGACTCCTTCAAATTATTTTTTTTACTTATCATAAAACGGTCCAAAATTAGTGCATGAATTTTTATGACATTTTTTAGACATTTTTATTGACTCTTGAAATATAACCCTATAAAAGGCCATCATCGTAATATTCGCTAATTTTATGGGGAGGTTCACCAATGAGTTCTGATGTAAAAGTATTTGGTATGCCTGCAGAAAGCGGGAGGTGGTTGTTTGTCGTTTTAGGTTTAATTATGAATGTGTGCCTGGGGGCTGTTTATGCATACAGCATCTTTCTAAAACCGGTCCGAGATGCTTTTCCTGGTGTTTCAGCATTTCAGGCGAATTTTCCATTCATGGTTTTTCTGGCTTTTTTTGCAGTTACAATGTTTTTCGGTGGTCGCATCATGGAGAGGCTGGGGCCCCGTAAACTATGTTTGACGGGCGGCATCATTGTCGGGTTGGGCTGGCTTCTGTCGAGTTTTGCCCCGAATATCTGGGTGCTGACGCTAACCTACGGTGTCATTGCCGGATCGGGGGTCGGTCTTGTTTACGGGTGTCCCGTGGCGACGGGTGCCAAGTGGTTTCCGGATAAGAAAGGTCTGGCCGTCGGATTAATGCTGGCAGGTTTCGGCGGTTCGGCACTGATCACCGGCAAAATTGCCAGCATCATGCTGCCGTCAGTGGGATTGTCGACAACTTTCATGTATTTTGGCATCACATTTGGAATTATTCTTGTTGTTCTGAGTTTGCCTTTCAAATTTCCTAAAGCCGGCTGGGTTCCCTCCGGCTGGAAGCCTGCTGCAGGAACAGTGGTTGCCACTGATTTGACCCCCGGTGAAATGGTGAAAACAGGGACATACTGGGGATTGTCTTTCTGCTTCCTTATCGGATCAATTGCCGGATTGATGGCGATCGGCATATCCAAACCGGTAGGTAGTGAAATTATCAAAATAACCGGTGAGACAGCTGCCACACTGGTTGGCGTGTTTGCTATCTTTAACGCTGCAGGGCGTCCGCTTTTCGGGTTTCTGACGGACAAGATTAATCCCCGCAATGCCACACTACTGAATCTGTGTGTCATCTTTATAGTATCAGTTATCATGATCATGGCAAAAGAAGGGGATTCTCTGCTGTACACGATCAGTTTCATTGGGTTCTGGATGTGTCTGGGCGGATGGCTTGCCATTGCTCCGACGGCAACTGGAACATTTTTTGGAATGAAAAACTATGCACGAAATTATGGCGTCGTCTTTTTCGCTTACGGATTGGGAGCGCTTGCCCCGGAATCGTTTGACGTTGAGCATGAAAATTTCGAGCTTGGAGAGCACATTGGGCGGCAGAAGGTTCCCGTCAATTTCAATCGAGATGGTCGGATATTTCCTTTCCCTGGCCCAGGGTGTATAAAGTCCTTCGATCACGCGGCCGATCAGGCACGCGAAAGGTGAAATGTTGACAATACCCGAATAGCCGTCCATCATAGCGGTAGCAGCCACACCGCTGGATATACTGATTTCCGAGTGAAGTTCGTGGCTCACGAAGTGCTTTTCGGTATTTTTCATGATTTCGGTCATGTCATGGGGCGTGTGCGGCACCAGACCGGTCATGCTCAAGGTGTTGCGGATATTTTTCTCCACATTTTTTTTATAGATATGTTCGATACGCCAATCGATAATATCCCGGAATTCTTTGGCAAAGACACGACGGTACCACGGTGCGAGCTTAAGCTTCTTTTTAAGCTCGTAATACCGGACGAAGTCGCAGTAGTAAAACCATTCAGCGACATTCGACACCTTGCCGACGATACCATGACGGCTGAATTGCTGAATCAGTTCATCGACGGCAAAATCGTCGCGACGGACATAGATTTCGCCCACAATCAGGACTTTCGGACAGGCATCCATTTTTCGGGCCAGCGGAATTTTAGAAATCGTGTCGGCAATCTCTTTCAGAACCGGGAGAACTTGTGTAATATCGCATTCGGCGACACTGATCATTTTTTGCCAGATGTGATCGTAAATGTTCATAGCTTCGGCGGGGTCGGCGGCACACGTCCTGAGGGAGGTTTCCACATCTTTCATATAATCGGCGATAACCGCCGCCCACCAGGCGTGCTTGGTAAATTCCGTGCCCAGCTCCGTGTAGGAATTATCCGAATCCATCGTAAACACCACAACGTTTTCCAGGCGCAGATCCTTGAAGAGGTTCTCATAAAACACAAAGTATTGTCCGGTTCTGCAGGGGCCCGTTGTTGTAGGAACAAACAGGATATAGATTTCATCCTTGCGGTATTGCTCGGAGGATAAATATTTCAATGCGCTGCCCAATACGAGGTGAGAGGGCAGACACTCCTTGCCGGAGGCGTGATTGCGAGCCATCTGCAGCGTGTAGATATCCGGAACCGGCATGGTTTGCGCGTTGATACCCAGGCCGCGAACCGTCGCCCCGACCAGTTCCGCAGAAAGCCTGCCCATGTTGGATAATAGCAGCTTGACGCGGGGGTTGTTTTTAATCGGGATTTTATCGCCGGTGACACTGTTCTTAATGTGGATTTCTTCGCCCGGGTTGTTGATGAAGCGCAGGCCATTGTCGTATCGCTCCTCACGGATATCGGTCAGCTTGGAGCGATAGCCTTCAATAATGTCCAGAAAGGCTTCAATGCGTGTATCGACGCCGGCGTCGGCCGTGTGGGAATCCAGTTCCAGGATTAAAAACGGTTTGGTGCCCATGATCCACTTCAGATAATGCAGCATGAAGGAATCGGGCGCGCAGGAAAAATTGGAAATGAAGGTTACAAAAATATTGTCTTCGTTTTTCAGAAGCGTACCGGCTTTCATGTCCTGCTGGCCGTAATACCAGTACATGTTGGGATAAATGACCTCGTCGGCAAACGGAAGAATATCAAACGGGATGATCGAGTAACCGCGGGATGTATATTTTCGGGGTATGCCCATATTGGCGTCCGTGGTAAAGGAGTTATAGGGACGTCCGAGAATGGCGATGACCGGACGTTGGGCCCGGCGGGCCTCTTTGATCGCCTCTTTGCCCAGCTCTGTAAATTTAGCAAAGCACTCCATCTGTTTTTTGTGCGCCAGGGTGAAGGCGTTTTTTGCTTCGGCCTCACTGAAGCCCAGCTCAGCGGCCATGGCGATGAACGGTTCGGCGGCTTTTTTTATCCCGTACCTGAAGCTTACGACCGGCGCTAGATATTTATCCTCTGGAATCTCCGGGAAAGCCTGCTTGATATAATAAGGCAGACTCTGCATGATTGGGCAGAAATTGGCTTGAACCGTTTTTTCATAACTGTCCATGTCCCTTAAGTGGGGTAGGAAAACATAATCGATATTACGGTTTAAAATATCCTGAACGGCGCCGTGTGCAATTTCCGCCGGGAAGCAATAACTGCTTTCGACGCGTGCCGTGCCTTCGTGGGATATTTCCTGGGATACAAATGTTTCTATTCCCAGAGTATGGAAAAACCAGGAATAGAGGGGCCAGAGCGTGTATATCGAAAAACAGCGGGGAATGCCGACGACGCAGTCTTTTTTCTTAACAAGTGATGCGGGATCGGGGGCGCATTCTTTAAACAGAATGTCATTTCGCTTTTCAACATAGTCAATCACTTCGGCTTCGTTGAAAACTTTTTTCTTGCGGATATTGGCGTATTTGTTACAGCGGCCTCCGAACATGTATTTGTGGCCGTTGACGTTGAGAATGCGGACCGGGCAGAAATTATCGCAGGCTTTGCACTGAAATTCCTTTTCATAGATGATGTCCGTAGCCAGGATCTGATCAATGTCGTAAATGGACTTGGTCAGAAATCCTTCGGCAGCTTTTTGTCTGGCGAGAATTCCGACGCCGAAACAGCCCATTAATTCAGGATCCGGAGGTACCAGGATGTCTTTGTCCAGCAGCATGGCGAAGGCCAGCGGGACAGCCTTGTTCTTGGCTACGCCGCCCTGCAGGACAATGTTTTTGCCGATCGTCCGGTTGCCCACGACACGATTGAGGTAATTGGACACAATCGATGTGACAATTCCTGCAGTGATGTCTTCACGGGATGCGCCCTGCTGAATGGCATTACGGATATCAGAATTGATAAAAGCTGAACAATGTTCGCCGAACTTTAAAGGTTCCTTTGCCGCCAGTGCGATATCCCCGATCTGGTCGGCTTCCGGGATGTTCAAATCTCCCTGTGCCGATTCTTCCAGGAATGAGCCGGTTCCCGCGGAACAGGCTTCGTTCATGGCATAATCGATGGGGACTTTGTTTTTCAGAGAAACATACTTGGCGTCCTGACCGCCGATTTCAAAGATTGTGTCGATGTTGTCCCGGTAAAACGAAGTGCCTACTGCGTGCGCGATGATTTCATTGTAGACGCCGGGTGTTTCCAGGAAAACACCGAGTATCTCACGCGATGAGCCGGTTGTGGAGGCCAGCGTAATGCTGATTTTTCCGTCACCGATATCTTCGTGTATCTGCTTTTTCATCTGCACGAGGCAATTCTTGAGTGAACTGACCGGATCACCATGTGTGCGGCCGTAAAAGGACGCGGTGATTTCATTGGTTTCGATGTCGATGAGACAGGCTTTTGTTGTGGTGGAGCCGCCGTCCACACCCAGAATATATTCACGGCCGGAGATGACTTTTCCTTTTTGGGAGGGCAGGTAGGTGACCCGGCCCTGCGCTGACTGCAGGCTTTTGAATCTTTTGAACTGGATATGGCTGCTTTTGAATAACTTATCCGCCGGCGGCAAAACACTTCCGGAGATTCCGGCCATCAGGGCTGCGCCGTAAGCCTCGAAATAAGGCGCCTGCCGGGGAACGATGAATTCGATTTGGGGCATGCGTTCGCGGATAAAGCGCAGGATGTATTGGTTTTGTGTCACTCCGCCGACGAGCAGGACCGTTCCTTTTTCGATTTTAGCCCTTTTGAGAAAATCGATGACTTTGATGGCCATGACATCGCTCAGCGACAGTACGATATCGCCGGTCGTCGCTTCACCTTTGTTGAGCCGGTGCGTGCAGTCGCTTTTCATGAAGACCGAACAGCGCGAAGAGAGTTTCAGCGCGCGGCAGTTATCGGGGATGTTGTTGATGTCGCCGAGCTTCATGTTCATCCGCGCCAGCTGCTGTTTGAAGAATTCGCCGGTTCCCGAGGCGCACTTGTTGCCCGAGAAGCTGGTGATGATTTTGTTGTTGCGATCGATGGTGTAGACAACCAGGTCTTCTCCGCCCAGGGAAACCAGGGCGTCGATTTGATGATTGAGCTTTTGCAGGGCTTCCTCAATGCAGAGGGGTTCAATCACGCTGCTGATATTCAGAAGGTGGCGGCCTTCGGTGCCGGTGACGAGTGTTTTTGTCCCCTGCGGTATATTGCGGGCTGACAGGATCTTGCTGAGGGTATCGAGAAAATTGCCTTCATGCGGCTCAACGGCGCTCCATACGATGCGATCTCCCTCCAGCATGGCCGCCTTTACGTTTGACGATCCGATATTGATTCCCAGACTACGCATAAAAACTCCCTGAAATATACTCCGCGTGGTCAATATTACGATTGAGCCGTGCCGTCAAGCATCAGATGAGATTATTAAGATATCCCTACATAAGACAAGGGGTTAGACAGCATCAGGTCAACAAGAAAAAAGCAGCTGATCGCACTTGCTTTCAGCTGCTTTTTGTTTCAATTAACGCCGAACTGTCTGTTGCGACAGCATATTTATGTTTTGCCACAATCCGTAAGGTATTAATGGCCTTCTTCCATCGCGCCGCCGATATACATCATGGCCAGAAGCATGAAAACCAACGTCTGGACAACCGATGTGAAGATCATTAAAAACATGATGGGCAGCGGAACAATGAGAGGCACCAGCAGAAGGACAACCAGCAGGACAATGTCTTCACCGGCGATATTGCCGAACAGACGGAAGGTTAGGGACAACGGACGCGACAGGTGACTGATGACTTCAATCGGCAGCATCAGCGGGATCAGCCACCAGACAGGTCCTAAAAATTGTTTGAAATATTTGAAGCCGTGGGTGATGACACCGACAACATGTGTGGAGAAGAATACGACGAGTGCCATGGCCAGGTTCGTATTGATGTTGGCTGTCGGAGATTCAAATCCGGGGATGATTCCGATCAGGTTGCTTGTTAAAATGAACAATCCCAGCGTGGCAATCAGGGGAAAGAATTTTTTCCCGTGTTCACCCATGGTATCGAGCAGCAGGGAATGAAGACCGTCCACGATCACTTCCATAACATTCTGTATCCGGCCAGGATAAACCTGCAGGTTACGGGTTGCCAGAAACGAAAGCGTGGCCAATATAAGAATCACAAAAAAAGTGTTGAAAACGATGGTCATGTTAATGCCAATGTCTTTCAACCAAGAAGTATGGAAGAATATTAGGGGTTCCATTTGTTTCTAACTA
>PHBN01000452.1 GCA_002840635.1 Deltaproteobacteria bacterium HGW-Deltaproteobacteria-1 | reverse complement strand
GGGTTGTGCCGTCCTGCTTTTTAGTGATGACCTGAGGTTTCGAAACCATAAGCTCATAGCCTTCGCGGCGCATGGTTTCAATGAGTACCGCCATTTGCAATTCACCGCGCCCGCACACTTCAAATGCATCGGTTCGAGTCAGCTTTCTGATTTTGATTGCCACGTTGCGCAGGGATTCCTTTTCCAGCCGTTCCAGTAAATGGCGGGAGGTTAAATATTTTCCTTCCTTGCCGGCAAAGGGACCGTCGTTGACGTAAAACACCATGGACACGGTCGGTTCATCAACAATCAAACGCGGCAGGGCCTGCGGATTATCAAGGGACGAAATCGTATCGCCGATAGTGACGTGTTCCACCCCGGCCAGAGAGATAATGTCGCCTGACTCAGCGCTGGTAACCGGTTTCTTCGTCAGACCGTAAAAAGTATACAGAGCAGAGAGCTTCACGCCGCTCACAATTTTCTCTTTCGCGCAAAGACTGTATGGTTTATTCATTTCCAGTCTTCCGCTTTGCAGGCGGCCAACAGCAATCTGGCCGACATAGGAATCATAATCCAGATTGGTCACCAAAAATTGCGGATTGGCATCGTCATCGCCCTCAGGTGCCGGAATACGATCAATGATGGTTTGCAGAAGCGGCTGCAGATCCGCGCTTTCATCACCCAGTTTCATGTGACTGACGCCGAGCTTGGAATTGGTATATAAAATCGGAAAATCAATTTGATGCTCTTCGGCACCCAGATCAATAAAGAGATCATACGTCTCGGATATGACCTCCTCAATGCGGGCGTCGGGACGGTCAATTTTATTGATGACCAGAATGATCGGCAGACGCAGGGCAAGCGCCTTTTTTAGCACAAAGCGGGTTTGAGGCAGCGGACCTTCGCTGGCATCCACCAGAAGCATCGCGCCGTCCACCATGTTAAGGCTGCGCTCCACCTCGCCGCCAAAATCGGCATGGCCGGGTGTATCGACAATATTAATTTTTACGCCGTTATAGTCCACGGCCGTATTCTTTGCCGCAATCGTAATGCCGCGTTCCTTTTCCAGAGCCATGGAATCCATCACACGGTCTTCCACCGCCTGGTTGGAACGGAAAACACCGGTTTGCTTGAGCATGGCGTTGAGCAGGGTAGTTTTCCCATGGTCAACGTGGGCAATAATAGCAACATTTCTCAAATGGTCTTTTTTCATATTTCTCTTTCTTATGGGTCATCGGGATGAAGTAGTATCGGATAGAATAAAACTATTCTTTACTGAAGGGATGTCCATTACGTAAATTATTTAACAAATCGGTGTCTTCCATAGCAAAATATGCCTCA
>PHBN01000103.1:1609-12570 GCA_002840635.1 Deltaproteobacteria bacterium HGW-Deltaproteobacteria-1 | reverse complement strand
ATAGGGATTCGGAATGCGATGACCTTCCGGCCCCCATAATACGACAACCGCATTTTCCAGAATGATCAGAGCGCCCAGCGCGGCGATAAATGGGGTTACACCTCCCGCATCACGGACCGGCCTGAAAACCAGAAACTCCAGAACAACACCGGCCAGGGCAAGGACAATGGCCGAAAGCGCAAGAGCCGGCCAATAGGTGAATCCGAATACCGTGATCAAAAAGAAACAGACATACGCGCCAAGCATGTACATCTGCCCGTGGGCAAAATTCGGCACATGCAGAATGCCAAAAACCATTGTCAAGCCAAGGGCGACAATGGCATAGGTACTTCCCAGCATGATTCCGTTAAAAACCTGTTGTAAGAATAGTTCCATGCAGACTCCGTCATCGAATCACGTCACGTTGGGTTAAGCTTCAGACTCATGGACTTGTCCAGGTCCAAGTCTCTGCAAAATTTTATACAGCAACCGTTGTAAAATTCATAAATGAACGTGGATACCAATGTCAAGAAAAAAATTTGTATTTTTTACACCACAGGGCCAAAACCAAATGAAGAGAAAGGCTGAAATACAAATGACCCTCGGTCATGAATGTTGTTTTTTATCTGATACTAAAAGGCCTAAGAGGTGATCAATACAAACATAATTCAATGTTGACTTCAATGGTGTTATCAAGTACAAAACATCAGTGGTCATAATGAATTGAAGGAAAGAACGCGTATGATGCGAAGAAAATGTTCTGCGCGGGAAACCGCAAATTTTTATGGCCAATCATCAAAGCGATTTTGATATTCTGATTTCGCTGGCTTATATCCCGGGACAGTTTCGATGGATCGCAAAGAAAGAATTATTCGCCATTCCTGTTTTTGGCCAGGCAATGAAAAGTGCAGGCTACATTGAAATCGACCGTCAACATCACGAAAAAGCCATGCAGAGCCTTGACCTGGCGGCCCTGCGCATCCGTGAAGGAAAATCAGTGATGACGTTCCCGGAAGGAACCAGAAGCCGCGACGGTGA
The DNA here is from genome assembly GCA_002840635.1 of Deltaproteobacteria bacterium HGW-Deltaproteobacteria-1. GTDB lineage: Bacteria > Desulfobacterota > Syntrophia > Syntrophales > Smithellaceae > UBA8904. Next base: position 11,553 of record PHBN01000103.1, on the reverse strand, counting down.
AATCAAGGCTTTCAAGCAGGGTCTCTTTTACCTGGCCATTCAATCCGGCGTACCGATTGTTCCGATCAGCATCATCGGCAGCGGTGCCATCATGCCGAAACGGTCTTTGAAGGTGAAACCGGGAAAAATAACCCTGGTCATTGATGAGCCGATTTCCGTGAAAGACTACACCCTTGAAAACCGGCAGGAACTGATCAGCCGGGTCCGACAGGTCATTATGAAGAATTACGACGAGTATAGAAACGAAGACATGGCAGTCATCAAAGATGTCCAGACAGAAATAAAAGCGGCGATCTAATGGCAGATACCATCAAAGATAATTCTAAACGAACCAGAGAGATCAAAGGTGTTGTTTGTCTCGCAGTGGCTTTGTTTCTTTTACTCTGCCTGCTTTCGTATTCCCCCCATGACCCGTCATTTACAAAGGTTGTGACGAACGGGGCATCGCCACACAACCTGACGGGAAAATTCGGTTCCTATACCGCTGATTCCATCATCCGATTACTGGGCATTCCGGCTTTTTTTCTTCCACTGGCACTTCTGGCCTGTGCTTTTCAATATTTTCTGCGGCCGGCTTTCGAGGTGACCGTTCAGCGTATTCTGGGCTTTTCCTTCTTTATGCTCGCCTTTGCTGGGCTTCTGGGAGCTTTGATGAGGGGTGGAGTTACGTTTAATGGAGAAATCCTTCGGGCAGGCGGATTGATCGGAGCAGGCATTGTCGGACTCCTGCTTCGTTACTTCAACCTGGCGGGCACCTATATTATTCTTTTATGTATTTTCATTGTCTCGCTTTTTTTCACCATCGAATTCTCCATCGTGTCGGTAACGGAAAGATTTTCCCAAAAAATGCAAGGCGGCCTGGCATCCATCAAAAACGCCGTTACAACTTTCTTTTCACACCTGTCCGCGCGGATGAAAACTGAAAATACACCGCCGCCTGTCATCGAAGAATACGAAGTAAAGCCCCGAAAGGCAAAACCGAAAAAAGTTGAACAGACTCGTTTCGATTTTTCCAAACTGAAGTCCGACGGAACTTTTCAGCTGCCTCCCTTCACCCTGCTTGCGGAAGCGCCCCAGAAGGATGGCCGTGTCAAGCGCGATCAATTGATCACCAATTCACGCATCCTGGAAAAGAAACTGTCTGATTTCGGCGTTGAAGCCCGCGTTGTGGAAGTCATGCCGGGACCGGTGATTACCATGTACGAACTGGAACCTGCGCCCGGCGTCAAGATCAACCGCATCACCAACCTGGCCGACGACCTGGCCCTGGCGCTGATGGCGCCCAGTATCCGCATCCTGGCCCCGATCCCGGGCAAATCCGTCATCGGCATTGAAATACCCAACCTCAAAAGGGAACCGGTCTTTCTGAAGGAAGTTCTGAACAACGATGCGTTTGCCAGATCATCGCTGCGTCTGCCTATTGCTCTGGGCGTTGATTTTGTCGGTGCGCCGGTGATTGCCGATCTGACCAAAATGCCGCATCTGCTGATTGCCGGAACCACGGGATCCGGCAAGAGCGTGGCACTCAACGCCATGATCTGCAGCATCCTTTTCAAGGCACAGCCCGATGACATCAAGTTCCTGATGGTCGACCCCAAGCGTCTGGAACTATCCTCCTATGAAGGAATACCCCACCTGATGCATCCGGTGGTTGTTGACCCGAAGAAAGCCTCCCAGGTACTCCGCTGGACAGTCGAAGAAATGGAACGCCGTTATAAAATCATCAGCACTCTCGGGGTTAAAAGCATTGACGCCTATAACGAAATGATCCTCACCGGCGCGAAAGGCAAAACGTCCCAAACAGCCAGAACATCCGGAGCTGAAAACCAAGCGGACACCGCGGGAACAGAAAACACCGGCCAGAACAATCCGCCATTCCAGCACGTCAAACTTCCATACATCATCGTGGTGATCGACGAACTGGCCGATCTGATGATGGTCGCCCCCCGGGACGTTGAAGAATCCCTTACGCGTCTGGCGCAGATGGCCCGTGCGGCAGGCATTCATCTGATCATTGCCACGCAGCGGCCGTCCGTAGACGTGATCACAGGGCTCATCAAAGCCAACTTCCCCACGCGCATCTCCTTCAAGGTCTCCTCAAAAATTGATTCCCGCACCATCATTGATCAGCAGGGCGCGGACCAACTGCTGGGCGCGGGCGACATGCTCTTTATTCCACCGGGCACTTCCAGGCTCACTCGCATACACGGCGCATATCTGTCAGACTCGGAAATATCCCGGATCGTCGATTTCATCAAAATGCAGGCCCAGCCGACCTACGACGCATCCATTGAAAAATTTGAATTTGAATCCACGCAGGCACAACATGATGAAGACGGTTACGACGAAAAATATGACGAAGCCGTCGCGCTGGTCGGCGAACTGGGCCAGGCTTCCATCTCTCTGGTGCAGCGCTACATGAAAATCGGTTACAACCGGGCCGCGCGTATGATTGAGCAGATGGAACGCGAAGGCATTGTCGGGCCCTCCGATGGTGCGAAACCCCGTAAGGTATTGATTAGAAAGCTCCCCAGTGAAAAATAATCCCTCCGGTAAACTGCATATCATTTCTCTGGGTTGTTCCAAGAATCTGATCGATTCTGAAGTCATGGGCGGCCAGGCAGCCGCTTCCGGAATGGCCCTGGTGGGAAGCCCCGAGCAGGCTGATATCGTCATCATCAATACCTGCGGTTTTATTTTACCGGCCAAGGAAGAAGCTCTTGAAATTATCCTGACACTTGCTGAAGGAAAAAAGAAAAGCGGACGCGATCTGAAACTGATTGTGGCGGGCTGACTTCCTGATGAGCTCCCGTCACGACAGAATCCTCTCTCCGGATACCGCCACGGCTTATTTAAAAATATCCGACGGCTGCTCCAACTGCTGCGCCTATTGCGCTATTCCATCCATTCGCGGCAAAGCACGCAGCCGCCGGCCCGACGACATCCTGCAGGAAGCACAAGAGCTTGCCGATCGCGGCATCAGGGAAATCATCCTGATCGGTCAGGATACGACGGCCTATGGACGCGATCTGAAAACCCGTCCGAAACTTTCCGCTCTTTTATCTGATCTGGCATCCCTGGCCGGCTTAAGCTGGATCAGACTGCTCTATACACACCCGGCACACATCACAAAAGACGTGCTGGAAGCCATCGCAGGTCATCAAAAGATCTGCCGTTACATCGACCTGCCGGTTCAGCATATTGACAACACGGTCCTGGCCACGATGAACCGCGGGGGTTCTTCAGAAAGAATCCGTGAAATCATCAACCTGTCGCGGAGCCTCATGCCAGATGTTGCGCTTCGGACATCGCTGATCGTCGGTTTTCCGGGAGAAACGAAAAAGCGGTTCGAGCGTCTGCTCGATTTCGTCAAGGGAGCACGGTTTGATCACCTCGGCGTATTCACCTATTCCCGTGAAGAAGGCACGGCTGCGGCAAAAATGCCTTCGCGGATTCCGGAAAAAGAAAAGGAAAGAAGACGCGATCTCATTATGTCTGAACAGGCAGATATTTCTTATGCCATAAATCAGAAATTGACCGGATCGGTTCAGGAGGTGCTGATTGAAGAGAAAAGCGACCGCGAAGAATTTGCGTTTATCGGACGCTGCCGAAGGCAGGCCCCGGAAATCGACGGCGTCACATACATCCGAAACGATGACGCTAAAATCGGCAGAATCATGAAATGCAAAATAACCGCGGCCGATCACTATGACCTGTATGGAGAAATCCTGTAAAAACTAATTTGACAATCGTCACTGATTTCTCATATAGTTTTTCCCAAATATTCTTGAGGTCACAAGGGTCATGCAGATATCCGATGTTTTCACTGCTTATGCCGATGAAATGGTTCAAATCGAGGCCTATCTCGATCAATACATCTCGTCTGACATTAAACTGATCCCCGAAGTGGCGCACCATTTGATTGACAGCGGGGGCAAGCGGTTCCGGCCCCTGTTGCATCTGATTTGCTCACGCCTTTGCGGTTTTACGGGAGACTCGCGATTTCCGCTCGCCGCATCCATCGAATTCATCCACACAGCCAGTCTCCTGCATGACGATGTCATTGATGAAGCCGTCATCCGCCGCGGCAAAACTTCCGCAAACCATGTCTGGGGCAACTCCGCAAGCGTCCTGGTTGGTGATTTTCTTTATTCCAAAGCGTTCACTCTGTTTTCCATAATCGGCGACCTTGAAATTTTCCGGCTGATGTCGAAAATGACCAACACCATGTCGGAAGGCGAGGTGTTTCAGCTGATGAAGTGCGGAGATACAAATCTGACAGAAGCGGAATATCTGAGTATTGTAGAAAAGAAAACCGCCGTATTGATTTCGGCCGCCTGCGAAAGCGCTGCGGTCCTGGCATGTGCGCCAAATGAGCAAATCCAGGCGCTGCGTCAGTATGGATACAAAATCGGCATGGCTTTTCAGATCACAGACGACACACTCGACTATATGGCGCGGGAGGAAGATTTCGGAAAAGCCATCGGCAAGGATCTGGAGGAAGGCAAGATGACGCTGCCGCTTATCTACACACTGGCTGGATGTTCTCAGGCCGAACGGGACATGATTAAAACCACCATAGAAAACAAATCTTTTTCGCCAGAAACCATCAGAAAGATATTTGCCCTGATTCAGGGTTCCGGCGGTATCGACTATTCGCTGAACTGCGCACAAACATTTATCCGGGAATCCATCAACGACCTGGAAGTGTTTAACCAAAGTCCCGCAAAAGACCATCTGCATGCGGTAGCCGATTATGTCCTGTCACGGAAACAATAGCCGGGAAATACGCGGCTAGGTATGTCCAAGCAGGTGATAGAAAAGTTTCGTTGTCATGGATATGTTCGTGGCCGTGCTGAAAACAAAATTTCTGAACGTATGGGAAAGGTTGTCGTATTCCTTCTGAAGCGCCGCGCTGTCCAGAACATCGGCCTGGAAAGGGCTCGATGTCATAACGGACGCGTATAAAGGTTCATGACCAAAGGCCATGAAAGGAATCTTACCGAACACATCGTCTGTTCCCAGAGACATGAGATTCACATCTCCCTTGATACCCTTGCCAATGATATCGGCTGTTCCCTCCCTGATAATATAGAACTCCGTATTATTGTGAAACTGGCTTTCAACAACCTTGTCCTGTGGCATTTCTCTTGAGTATTCACCGACATAGGCCTGAATAGCATTGATGTTGATCATCCTGAACCTGTTGTCAAGGCTCAGAAGAATCTTTCTGAAATCCTCCGACAGTAACGAGTACTCATGGTTGAGGGCTTCCGCATCGAGCAGACACAGCTGAACATTATCTTCGGCAATCACCGTGGCGCTTCTCTCGTATGCACCGTAAAGGAATGACCGGATGGTCCCGATAAAACATCCTTCTCCTAGCCTGGCCAGGGTTATGGCGCCTTTGGGTGTTTCCTTGATGATCTTTACGGTTCCGTCAGCGATGACCCACAGCCATTTTCCGTGGTTGCCCTCTTTCACGATCGTCGCGCCGGCGGAATAATTTTCTTCTATCCGCACATACCGGTAATCGACGTTTGGCCCTTTAATAGGCTGTAGAAAATCTGCTTTAACACCACCGGCCGCGGCTTCTTCTCCTTCTTCCGGACTGACGGACCCGGAACCGACCAGGACTATCCCTCCGTCATCCACCAGCCGCAAAGCATCCAGCACAATCTCCATCATACTCTTTTTAATGACACGTTCAACGCCGGTTAAATCATCTTCTGCAAAATCATACGTTCCGTCAGTCCACCCGAAAAGAGCGTATACCGCGTCCAATCCTTTCAGTTTGCCCAGAACGGCATTAATCGGCTGACCGTCGATAAAATGTACAACGCCCTTATCCGCTGAATATTGACTCCTCAAGGTCAATGTTCCCGTGCAATTATTTCCTCCCAGCAGCTGAAAAACATCAGCAAGCGTTAAGAATATCAGGCTTCCGGAGAACACGATGTTATTGGACATAGTTTTTTATTTCCTTTTTTTACGTTGAGGAAGGCCATCTGCATTCCTGATCTATCATAAGCCGTTTGACCGTTTGTTCTGAAGGGCCATAAGCCTGTCACAAAACGTGCGGATCGGCAAACACTCCTTAAATCTTTGTTAATATAGAAAACGCAGTTTTGGATGTCAAGAAAATCTTCATGCCGTAAGGATAAAGCGCACATTCGACGTTTTCCGCCAGGTGTAAATCGTGTTTATTGCCTGGTGAAGACCCGTTTTCAATAAACGGCATGGTCTTCTTCCCGGACATCAATCCTATACGATGAGATTATTGACTCCATTATAAAATAACCGGCGGTTCGCAATATTTTGAATCGATAGTTCCCGCCCGGTCGTCTTTCAATGCCTGCGGCAGATGTTCCAGAATATCCGTTGCAGTGATGCCGTCCAGGCCTTTTTGCCCGGCAGCCAGATCTCCCGCATAACCGTGGAGAAAGACGCCTTTGCGTGTTGCCATCTCCGAACTCAAACCAAATCCCTGCAGAGCTGCGATGCATCCGGTCAGTACGTCACCGCTTCCGGCCGTCGCCATTCCCGGATTGCCGCTCAAATTGACATACACCCGGCCATCCACCAGCCCGATCAGAGAATGAGCGCCTTTGAAAACAACGGTTGCATTGAATTTCCCGGCCGCCGCCCTCAAAATATCAATCTTATCGGCATTCACCTCAGCCACGGTCTTGCGCATCAAACGAGCCATCTCTCCCGCGTGAGGGGTGAGAATTGTTGCCGCTTTTCTTTTGAGCAGTATTTCCGGCCGCTCGGCAACCGCCGTCAAGCCGTCGCCGTCAATCAAAAGAGGCTTAGAAATGACAGCAGCCATCTCCCGCACAAGCTTTGTCGTTTCCTCCTGCAAAGACAGGCCCGGCCCGATCACCACCATATCGGCCTTCTCCGCAAAAGACAGGAGCTCCGGTTTGGCTTTTAGAGACAGGCTGAATGCCGCCGTTTCCCTCTGCGGCAGATAAACAATTTCGCGCCCCGACTGGGCTATAAACGGGATGATCGAAGCGGGCGCCGCAAGCCTTGCATAGCCGCCGCCCGCTTTCAAAAACGACATTGCGGAAAAATACGGTGCGCCAAAGTAGTTGGCCCCGCCGGCAATAAACAGCACATCCCCCATCGATCCCTTATAGGCCTCGGCAGACCGAGGAGGCAGCAACACCCGCTCATTGGTCTGTGTCAGAAGGCCATCCCGGTCATAAAGTGACGGGGGAAAGGAAATATGCGTCACAAAGAGCTCTCCGCAATGGTCATAACCCGGATAAAGCAGGTTGCCGATTTTCGGCAAACCAAATGTTACGGTGTAAGCGGCCCTGACGGCGGCCCCCATGACCCGTCCCGTGTCGCCTGAAATCCCTGAAGGAATATCCAGACTCAATACCGGGCGTCCGCTGGAATTAATCAGACTGATCACATCCGCGGCCAATCCCTTGACATCTCGATCCAGTCCCGTACCGAAAACAGCGTCCACGACGGCATCGCAGTGCAATGCGTCAACCCGCGCTTCATCGGCCCGGCTTAACAGTTGAACATCGCCGAACAGGTTGCACAAAACATCATAATTCGTCCTTGCCGCTCCGCTATATTTCTTCGGCGAAGACACCAGGAATACTTTTGCCTGCCCGCCTGCCGAGTATATCAAACGCGCCACGGCCAGTCCGTCGCCCCCGTTGTTGCCGGCTCCGCAAAAAATCACAAACTTTTTGCCTCGGATACCGATTTTTCTTTGCAATAGAACAACAGACGCCAGTGCGGCATTTTCCATCAGGATTTCTTCAGCAAGACCTAATTTTTCTATTGCATGCCGATCCATCCCTCGCATTTGTTCCACGGTGGCCAGTTTCATGGTTTTTTCCTCACATTCCTCATGTTTTGATTTGAATAATTCTTTTTATAGTATAAAATAATTCATCATTTTTTCCTCACATTCCTCATGTTTTGATTTGAATAATTCTTTTTATAGTATAAAATAATTCATCATTATTTACCAATAACATTTTAAGGAGAGGTTATGATGCCCATATCGGAAATCATCCGAAAACGCTATTCTTGCCGTTCTTATTCAGTCAATCCGGTCGAAGAATCCGTTCTGGAGACATTCAGAAAACAGGTCAATGAACCCCATAGCGGACCATTTGGAAATGCGCCGCGCTTTGCTCTGATTTCAATGGCGGCGCTTCCTCGCGAAGAATGGAAAAAGCTCGGCACTTACGGCGTCATTAAAAATGCACGGCTTTATCTCGCGGGAATGATCAGCCCGGCGCCAATGGCCACATGTGATTACGGATACTGTATGGAAAAACTCATATTAAAGGCCACTGAACTGGGGCTGAACACCTGCTGGCTGGGCGGTACATTTGCGATCAGCGCCTTCAGGAACGCGGCCGGAATGCGCCGCAACGAACTGTTGCCAACCATCAGCCCCATAGGCTACGCCGCAGAACATAAAAGCCTGACGGAACGGTTCATGCGGCGTTTTGCCGGCTCCGACCACCGCCTGCCCTGGACGGGGCTTTTCTTCTACGGCAATGCGGAAACCCCTCTTTCATCCGAAACGGCGGGTGAATACAGTGAAGCCCTGGAAAACGTTCGCCTCGCGCCCTCGGCATCCAATAAACAGCCATGGCGTATTGTCTATGATGACCGGCAAAAAACGTTTTCCTTCTATCTTTCACGCGCCATCGGCTACCGGAAGCTTCGCGACGTTTCGTTGCAGGAGATCGACATGGGCATCGCCATGTGTCACTTTGAACTGACCGCCAGAGAGCTCGGATTGGAAGGAAACTGGCGGCAAAATGCATCCGCCCCTGAAATAAAACCGTGGGAATATATCACAAGCTGGCAGGCTGTGTAACGGAAGAAGGGGATCTGAAATGATGGATGCCGCAGTTCAAATGAACCCGTCCATTTTCAATACTTTCGCCCCGCGGATTCTACCTTGCTTCAGATCTATTAGCGCCCGGTTGGCGTCGGCAAACGGATATTCTTCGACATCAGGTATAATGGGAATGCGGCTGGCGATTGCCAGGAACGCTTCAATATCCCGACGCGCCACGTTCGCCACACTTTTAATCTCTTTTTCCTGCCAGAGATGCAGCGGGTAGTCCATCCGGAGGATCTGATCGCGGTCCTTTTCTTCCTTGCGGATGGCGTTGATGATGAGGCGCTTCAATAACCGGTTTCCATGCGGGTGTCGTGTCGATCACCGCAGCAAGCTTTTGCGGACTCTTTTCGGTTGTATCACCCGACCAGGACGCCCCCAGCTCAATAGCAAATTTTCGTTCGTGTTCGGAACGCGCAAACACAAATATTTCCGAACGGGGATAAAGATGACGGGCCAGCGTCAGAACCAGATGCGCCGACGCGCCAAAACCGGTAAGTCCCAGGGGTTCGCCGTCGCGAAGGCCAGCCAGATGAAGCGAGCGCCAGCCTATGGCCCCCGCACACAGAAGAGGAGCGGCCTGCGCGTCCGAAAAGACGGGAGGAATGGGAAAAGCGAACTCCTGATCTACAATCACATACTGCGCGTAGCCGCCCGGAAGATCGCGTCCTGTCGCTTTAAAATCCGGACAGAGATTTTCACGTCCTCCAAGACAATAACGGCATTTTCCACAGGCTGACCCGATCCAGCCGATACCTACCCGCAGACCTTCAGCATGCTTTACAGCGTTCGGACCCTGCTTTTCCACAAAGCCGACAATTTGATGACCCGGGACAAAAGGAAATGAAACAGGAGGAGTCCGGCCTTCGATTTCATCGAGTTCCGTATGGCAGACTCCGCAGGCGGATACACGAACCAGGATCTGCCTTTCGCCGGGAACCGGATCGGGAAGCTCCACAAAAGAAAGCGGCTGCGGATTGTCACGAAGATTCGTAATTTTCTCCAGAACAGCCGCTTTCATAATTTTATTTCAATGCCGCGGGCATTTTCA
>PHBN01000103.1:0-1589 GCA_002840635.1 Deltaproteobacteria bacterium HGW-Deltaproteobacteria-1 | reverse complement strand
CTCCAGTTTGAACGGTCCGAAGCCTTTCTTGCGGGTTTTGTAAATGAACTGTTCTTCCGTGTCTTTTTCTTTCCATTCATCTTTCATGTTGCTTTTTAAATAATCATAAATCTTTACCCGCAACTCATTCGGGAAGTCACTGCTGTCTAAAATCATATTCTGGAAACCGGTTGCCAGGTGAATTTCGGCAGTACCGGTAGCGGGAAAACGGTCAAACGCTTCATCCGGCAGCGTGGACGCACCGTGCTGAACCGCTCCTGCCAAACCGTATTTCAGCCGCGATGTTTCGGATAATTTCTGCAAAACGTCAAAATCAATTTTAACTTTCGCGACTGTTCCGTCGGCCAGAGGAATGCCGCCGTGTGTTGTCCCGGTCTGCACACTGATCTTGCTGATGCCTTTCAACGCGTCGCCCCGCTTCTTGAGTTCTTCGAGATAGCCGTCCATGTAAGCCTGCAACTCTTCGACTGTACTGTTCTTGCCGCCAACCTCGCCGATTTCACCGCCTACGGATATGGTAATCCCCTGCGGCTCCAGATCGCGGATCATGGTCGTCAGTTCAGCCGCCAGCGAAAAATTATTCCTCTGCTGATCTTTGATGGTGCGCTGCGACAAATCAACCAGTTTGACGGCTGCGGCAGTAACCGCACAGGTATATTCGAATGGCCTTTGGCCGGTATAGTCTATTTCCGAGCGTGCGATTTCAAAGAGAACCGGTCCCACCTTTCCTTTCATAGCAGCGCGGAAAACAGCCTGCGCGGCATCATAGGTGATCCCGCGAAGATTGATTGCCGGAACCGTGAAACCACCGGCTTCTTTTCGGCCCATCGCTTCATAAAGCATCTGAATCGATGAAGACATGATCCCCAGCGCGGCGGCCCCCCGGCGAATCAGAAATCCCGCGGCGTCCTTTGTTCCCGGATCGGGGCTGAACACAACCGTATAAATTAAATCATCGATCAATTTATCCCGAAATCTGCCTTCGTCTAAAACGCGGACATCGTCCTCATCAATGACGAGAATCGATTTATATCCCTTTTTCAGTTGATTTTTGTTTTCGTAAATCATGGCTGCTCCTTATCATCTTAAATTATTGCGACAGGAATTGTCCCGCCATTATCACTTCCGCCGTGGAGCCGATGTAGACCGGCGAACGTTGATTGACCGAGGTCACCTTCAGCGATAGAATATCCTCTTTGCCGTCCGTCGCCTTCCCGCCGGCCTGCTCCATAATAAAAGCCATTGGCTGCAACTCGAACAGCAGCCTGAGTTTACCCTGAGGTGATTTTTTCAGCGCCGGATAGGTAAACAACCCGCCTTTTTTAATCAGAACCTGATTGATGTCGGGAACAAACCCGCCGCTGTAGCGGAGTTTGTAACCATCCTGCTCCAGCTTTTCAACAAATTTTAAATGCGCGTCAGTCCAGTCTTTGCGCAGACCTCCTGGTGAAAAGATGGATCCTTTTTCTTTGAGTTTAATTTTTTCTTCGGAAAGAACATATTCCCCCTCTCGATCCAGAACAAACTCGTGCGCGCCTTTGCCCGCCGAATAAATCATCGTGATCAGCGGACCGTAGGTGATATAGAGC
>PHBN01000451.1 GCA_002840635.1 Deltaproteobacteria bacterium HGW-Deltaproteobacteria-1 | reverse complement strand
CATAAATCTCTACCTGAAACCCTCCGGCATCAGCCGGCAAGAATTTTTAGCGCTTTCTTCAAGAGCTGATCCATGGGCAGCTCTCCTTCTGCTTCGCGCGCAACTTTATCCAGGGCATCCCTGGCAGCATTGACTTTATACCCCAGATTAACCAGCGCGGAAAGTACATCTTCACGGATCATCTCGTTTCGTTTTTGCTTCGCGTCCATCATCGGGATCTGTTCCGCCGCCATTTTTTTGACAGCTTTATCCTTGAGCTCCAGGATTAAGCGCTCCGCCATTTTCCTGCCGATGCCAGGAATTGCTATCAGTTTGGTCAGATTGCCGCCCGAAATCGCTTCGAGCAGTTCGGTGGCGGATATACCTGAAAGAACATTCATGGCTACTTTCGGTCCGATGCCGCTGACGGAAATCATCAACTGGAAGAGCTCACGTTCCTGAAGCGTATAGAAACCGAACAGGTTAATGGCATCCTCTTTGACGGATGTGTGAATGTGCAGGGTGATGGGCTGCCCCGCGTCGGGAAGTTCATAAAACGTGGTGAGTGGAATAAAAACGCGATAACCGACACCCTGTGTATCCACCACAATATGTGAAATCCCCTTGTATGCGATTTTACCGGAAAGCAGAGCGATCATCAGAGGGGCTGCTCCTTTTGAAAATTAGCCTGGCAGATCGCCGCGGCCAGGGCGTCTGCCGCGTCCGCGGGCGGCAGGGCATCAAGCTTCAGGATGGCTTTCACCATCATCTGCACCTGTCGTTTTTCCGCCCGCCCGTAACCGACAACAGCCTTTTTCACTTCCAGGGGCGAATATTCAAAAACGGGAATCGCTTTCTCGGCACAGGTCAAAATCACTACCCCCCTGACCTGGGCCTGCCGAATCAGACTGCGGACGTTTTTGCCATAGAAAATATTTTCCAAGCCGACCGCCTGCGGGTTTGTTTCGGCAATGACGGCGCTGAGATTTCGTGAAATATCCATCAGGACTTCAGACAAAAGCGAGTCTTTACGGGGCTTGATTTCACCATGAACAACGTGACGCAGATAATTGCCGCTTTTATCAATCACTCCATAACCGGTAACATGGCTTCCGGGATCGATTCCTAGGATTCGCAAAATGTCAGCTTTCGTTAAAAACCAGGTTTGCTTCCTAACTCAATTTTTCCATAACATCTTCATCGATGTCAAAATTGGAGTAAACGTTCTGTACGTCATCGTTGTCTTCCAGCTTTTCCATCATCTTCAGCATGGACTCCGCCTTGCCCGCATCCAGTTTAACGGTATTGGAAGGGATCTTGCTGATGGATGCCGACAGGTGTTTGATGCC
>PHBN01000450.1 GCA_002840635.1 Deltaproteobacteria bacterium HGW-Deltaproteobacteria-1 | reverse complement strand
CGGCTCAAACAGTTGTCATTACTGATCTTTCGCTGCGCCTTGATTTATGAGACAAAACGCCTTCAATGGCCGCTCAAAGGGATATCGTTTGGGCAACAGCCCGTTGAGCCTTGAACCTTTTTCCTGATCCTTGTCCCTTGAACCTTGATTTTTTATTCTCGATGTTCATCAATGGACAGATTGGCCAGTTTATCCGCCCGGGCATTATGACAGCGCAAAACATGTCTTACCTGAGACGTTTTGAAGGAAGAAAGCAGGCTGCGGACATCTTGCATTAAGATTTTCAGTTTCTCATTCTTGACTTTGTAGGAACCGTTGATCTGGTTGGCCAGCAATTCCGAATCCAGATAAATCTCCAGATTCTTATAACCGCAAGCCAATGCGCCCTTCAGACCGAGAATCAGCGCCTGATATTCGGCTATATTATTCGTGCATTGACCCAGATACTGACTGCCTTCCCAGAGGACATGATCGGAGTCATCAGTAATCACTGCACCGGCACCACCAATTCCCGGATTGCCGCGGCAGGCGCCGTCAGTGAATAATTTCACCTTTTTATTTTCCATACAAGACTAGGCGGACTTTTCCTGGTTTTGAAAATACATAATCCGGTTACAGTTGGGACAGCTAAGCAAATCATTTGATCGCTGAAGTTCATTATACAACTGCGGGGGAATATTCATATGGCAACCGTTGCAGACCGCCTTCCAGACGGCAATCACACCAATACCGTTATTGCGTTTCTTTACCCTCTCATATTGAGCCAGGAGGTCTGCGGGAATACTTTTTTGTAAAACGGTCCGTTTCTCCGTCCAGGTCAGCGTATCCGCGTCAACCGCACTGAGATCATCCTCAATAATTCTCTTTTCTTTTTCATGATTGCTTTCGGCCTGCTTTAACGTTTCCTCATCCTTTTTCACCAGCACGGAGAGTTTATCCATTTCTTCCATGAGCGCGATGATCCGGGATTCAATATCGCCCCTCGTCTTCTCAGACGTTTCAATTTCCTTGAGCATGGCCTGATACTCTTTATTGTTCTTAACCTCCAGCAGCCTTTCCTTGGTTTTGATCATCCCATCACTCAACTTCTTAACGGTCGCCTCACATTCAGCCCGCTGTGCTTTGAGTTCATCATACTTTCTTTTATTCTGCTCAACGTTTTCCTTATAAATTTGAAAATCTTCTTCCATCTTGCAGATCTTTTCCGGAAGTTTAATCTTTTTTGAGGCCAACTTAACCAACTGTGAATCACATTCCTGTAGACTGATTAACAATAATAATTTCTCTTTCAACTATTTTCTCCTTTTTTAGGGCAATAAAAAAATGCA
>PHBN01000449.1 GCA_002840635.1 Deltaproteobacteria bacterium HGW-Deltaproteobacteria-1 | reverse complement strand
AGCACTGGCCACGCGGGCAAGAAAAATTCTGGACAGACTCAACTGCTACAATGTCGCTATTCGTGTTGGAGACGGTTCTTATGGCTGGAGGGAGGAAGCGCCTTTTGATGCGATTATCACAACGGCCGCCGCTCCGCAGATTCCTCCGTTTCTGGTAGATCAGCTTGTCCCGGGAGGCAGGCTCGTTGTTCCGGTTGGCAGCCGTGATGTTCAGACCTTGTATAAACTGACGCGCTCAGTGGACAATCCTGCAGAAATGAAAAAGGAAGACCTGGGCGGGGTTCGTTTTGTCAGCCTGATAGGTGAGAGTGGATGGAAATCCTGATGCGACAGACCTGTTATCGTCCGGCCCAAAGTTGGAAAAAGTGTTTTACTTTTTTCCTGATGACGCTTTTCGCCTTGTCTTTGCTGATTGCCTGCGCCGGGCCGCAAGTTCAAAAAGCACCGGTAAAAGGTGTGTATCATATTGTCAAAAAAGGCGAAACGGCATACAGCATATCGCGCGCTTATTCGATCAGACTTCAGGAACTGGCAAAAATCAATAACATCAAGGATGTTTCAAACATCAAGGTGGGTTCGGTTATCTTTATCCCCGACGCCGTGCAGGTGATAGACGACGTGATCGCGGCCGCAAAAACAGCCGATACGGATAACCGCAGAAGCACGGCATGGCGGGAGGAAAAAGCTTCAGGGCGGGAAAAGACAACTGCGCCGGTTTTGACCGCACCATCGGATGCCAGGCCCGAAGGCGCGCCCCACAGAACCCCTCAGGTGATCGATGGAGCCGATGAAGACAAACGTTCGGCAGTCGAAACAAATGATCAAGCCCATCCGGATAACAGCAAACTGGCATGGCCGGTCAGGGGAAAGGTAAAAACAGGTTTCGGGGTTCAGCCGAACAAAACATATCACAACTGGATCAAGATTGCCTGTCCGGCGGGAGCACCGGTAAAAGCGGCTGCCCGGGGGACCGTTATTTTTTCGGCTAGCTTGAAAGATTTTGGAGAAACAATCATCATCCGTCATTCAAATGGTTTTGCGACGGTTTATACGCATCTCAAAAAACGATATGTCAAGGCGGATCAAACTGTCAAAAAGAGTGAAACCATTGCTCAGGCCGGAGAAATGGATGAAAAAGGAGGCGTCTATATCAATTTTGAAATCCGCCGCAACGGTAAAGCACAGAATCCTCTGCCGTATCTGCCCTAGACACATAACGGGCGCCTTGTTGCTGACATTTATGAAGCATTTCAGTAAATTGTATTAATCATTGACTAATTGAATGAAAAGTGGTAATCTGCTACGTTATTACGGAAAGGCAGGGAAATG
>PHBN01000102.1 GCA_002840635.1 Deltaproteobacteria bacterium HGW-Deltaproteobacteria-1 | reverse complement strand
ACTTTCATGGTGGTAGTCTTCCCAGAGTTTGCCGAGACGGTCATGCATGGGTGTCCCGCCTCCCTTCATAAAGGGAAACTCAAATATACCGGGAATAAGAGGTACCAGGCCATAGGATACATCGCCGTCTTTTCTGCGGGAGAAAATAATACCTTTGTTGGCCATGGATTCGAGGTTGTTCTTGACCATGTCCTCGTCAAGGCCAACCAGTTTTGTAATGGCGGCCGCCTTTTTCGGTTTGTAGCTCATATGGATAGCAATGCCTGCTTCTTCCGGTGTGAAAAGGATACGCAGTATCTGATCAATCGTTTCTGCTTTTGGCGCGGTGGCAGGATGAGCATCCAGTATTTCTCTTAATTTTTCGTAAGCGTTCATTGATGACCCCCTTTATTCAGAACTTGACAGTACCATAATAGACCAGTCGTCTACAAGTCAAGAAATATTTTTTCAGCTGGAATGCAAACATAACGGTCTCAAAATAGTATGTACAACTGAATCCTGGACATTTTTAGTCGTCTTCCCAGCGAATACCCTAAAGGGTACGAGTGCCGGGAACCAGTTTAAATAATGACTGGATTCCGGCCTGCGCCGGAATAACAAAATGTGAAGAGAAATGTGAGACGATTAATAATTGCCGCTGTCTGAGAGACAGGGGCTGATCGCTGCCTTTTTATAATTCAGAATAAAGTTGATACAGGAAATATTTACAGAAAAAAATCACCAGAAAATATCATAGGATTGAACAAAGCCAATCAAAAAGTGCTTTACGGATGTGCCTTCGTGTATCATACTATTAATAAACAATCGTTTCCCGATTTTCATGTCTTAAAATGGTCTCAGGCACGTGGTCTCAGGAGAAAGATATACAGGAGGTTGAAAATGTTGCGGGTGATCACGAGATTTGCTGTTTTGCTGGCAGCATGTATCGCAATAGGCTGCAGTTCCTTCATCAATCTGGAGGTACGTCGGGCGACGCCTCTGGCTTCGGAGCGCAATACGTCACTTTTGGCCGGTGTCGGCAGGGCGGACATTACCCCGCGGCCGGGAATGCCCATGGCGGGCTACTCAGCCAATGCAAATTATGGGAAGGGCTTCCGTACACGCCTGTACGCCCGCGTCATTTACCTTAAACCCGAGGATAGAGGGCCCGTGGCCCTGGTCCAGTGCGATCTCCTGACGGGTTCTGAACTGGTGCATCGCAGGGTTGCCGAACTGGTTGCAGGCAAAACTGACCTGGATCTGAAAGGTATCATGCTATCCGCGACCCACACGCATTCCGGCCCCGGCAACCTGTCGGGAAGCAATTTTTACCTGATGCACACAGCAAACGCAGGTGGGCTGGACATGAAATTTTTCAACTTTGTAACCGGTCAGATCGCCGCTGCGATAATTGACGCATACAACAGCAGAAGACCCGCCAGGATTGCCACGGGGAGTATGGATCTCTACGGCTTTACGCGCAACCGCAGCCTCTCGGCCTACCGGGCAAATCGAAACGCCGATCCTGAGAAGGCGGGGGACATCCACAAGGCAGTAAATCCTACGATGTATATGGTGCGCGTCGACTGCCTTGACTCAAAAAGTGGCACCTACGTGCCAGCCGGCGCTCTCACCAGCTTCTCGATCCATGGCACCACCGTGCCTTCGCAGAACACTTTCTACAATGCCGATGTCTTTGCATATATGGAGAGGGAGCTTGAATGGGAGATAGCAAGAAAGTACAAAACTGCAGGGTTCGTCCACGCCGTTGTCAACGGCACCCATGCAGACATTGCACCGGACATCATCTGTGATCGGGAAGGTTACAGGGAGTCCAGAAGGATCGGTGTTGGCCTCGGATGGAAGGCGATCGGGCTTTTCAACTCGTTGGAAAAACAACTCAGCGACAGGGTGAAGATAGGTGCGGCGCTTCGGGAGATCGATTATTACCAGAACAGCACCATCGACGGGATTGAGATATGCGATCCTCCCCGGGTGGGGAATACTTTGCTTGCCGGCGCGTATGACGGCGGTCCCACGCCCATCCTCAACTGGCTGCCGTTTTTTAAAGAAGGATCCAGGCGATGGATCTTTACCGGTGGATGCCATGGCAACAGGCGGATAGTCCTCTGGCCTTTCCAGTCGCTCATCCTCCCACGGGATGAGTTTCCCCACAGGATCACCTTTCAGGCCATCCGGCTGGGTGATATAGTTCTTCTGCCTCTTCCCTACGAGGTCACCATGGAATCAGGCCGGCGCATTGCCGAGGCTTGTCGAAAATCGGCGCTTAAAAGCGGCATGCCTGCGGACACGCGTTTTGTGGTCGTGAGTGTCTCCAACGGCTATACCGGTTACTGCACCACCCCCGAGGAATACGCCCAACAACGCTATGAGGCCGGCCATACGCTCTATGGTCCCAATACCAATCCCTTCATCGCCGCTCAGACCGCCAGGGTCGTCGGTGATCTGGTGCGTCAGGAAGAGTTATATGACATAGCCGGGACATGGACATTCACGCTTACGGGAAAAACGTTCTACCGGGAGTATGATGCGCCGCAGGGCCGACGGGTGACGCTTGCGGAACCAGAGTTTCAGAAACCTGAGAGTGGGGAGGCGTATTGGCTCCTCAGGTGGGCCGATGTTCCCCCGACGCTTATTTACCTTCACCGTCGTCTGGTATCGATCGAGTACAGCGATGACGGGGCAAAATGGTTCCCCCTGGAGATGCAGGGTATCCGTGTAGATGACGATGGCTACGATCTGTCGGTCCCGAGAGCAGGGAAGGGCGATGGTACAGGTTCAGAATCGAACCCCGGCAGGGGCAGGAGATGTTTTTTTCGAAGGCGTTCAAATCATAAAACCATTGCACGACTTCAGGACATGTCAGCCGATTCATGTCATTCCTGCTTCATGAGCATGGGCGTTGCATTATGAAAAAACTATGCGATTTTTTTAAACAATCTTCAGTGACAATTCCATCAATTGTTCGATGCTGACTTTCGACGGCGCGTCGGAAAGCAGACAGGCTGCTTTTTGTGTCTTTGGAAAGGCGATCACGTCCCGAATTGATTCCGCATTGGTCATGATCATGGTGAGCCGGTCCAGACCGAAAGCCAGACCTCCGTGGGGAGGGGCCCCGTATTCTAAAGCATCCAGCAGGAATCCGAATTTCAACCTTGCTTCTTCGTCACTCAGCCCCAGGGCGCTGAAAACCTGCGCCTGAACGTCCTTGCGGTGAATACGGATGCTGCCGCCGCCGATTTCCGAACCGTTCAGAACCAGGTCGTAGGCTCTGGCTCTGACTTTTCCCGGATCAGTGGTCAATAGAGGCAGGTCTTCCAAAAACGGAGAAGTGAAGGGGTGATGCGTGGAGACATACCGTTTTTCCGCTTCCGAATATTCCATGAGCGGAAATTCCGTAACCCAGGTAAAGGCCAACGCATCAGGATCAATCAGGTTCAGTTTCCTGGCAAGGTGCACACGCAAATTTCCCAGAGAATCATGAACCACTTTTGGGGTGTCCGCGACAAAGAAAATGACGTCGCCTTCTTTAGCGTTTAACAATTGCCCAATGCCTGTGGTTTCCTCAGGCTTCAGGAATTTGTAGATGGGAGATGTCCAGTCGGCAGCGTTGACTTTTGCCCAGGCCAGTCCCTTCGCGCCATAAATGGCGACAAATTCCGCAAGACCGTCCAGGTCTTTGCGGGATAGGCCGGAGGCCTGATTGGCTTTAATAGCCTTAATTACACCGCCCTGTGCGGCAACTTCCGCAAACAGCTTGAAGCCGGAGTTTTTCACGATATCGGTGATATCCTTGATTTCCATGCCGAAGCGTACGTCGGGATTGTCCTTGCCATAGCGGCTGATCGCGTCGGCGTAGGTCAGTCTGGGCAGAGGAAGCGAAAGTTCTTTGCCCAGGCAGGCCTTGAATATTGACGCCATCAGGCCTTCCATCATCTGCATGATGTCTTCCTCTGTGATAAAGGACATTTCGACGTCAATCTGTGTGAATTCGGGCTGACGGTCGGCGCGAAGATCCTCATCACGGAAGCATTTGACAATCTGATAATAACGGTCGAATCCCGAAACCATCAACAGCTGCTTGAAGATTTGCGGTGATTGCGGCAGGGCATAAAAAGTTCCTTTGTTGATGCGGCTGGGTACCAGATAGTCACGCGCGCCCTCCGGTGTGCTTTTGGTCAGAAACGGTGTTTCAACTTCAATGAAGCCGTTTTCTTCAAAATAGCGGCGCGTAGCTGACGCCAACCGGCTGCGCAAAAACAGGTTCTGCTGAATCGCCGGCCGGCGCAGATCCAGATAGCGGTATTTTAGCCGGATGTTTTCTGAGATGTCCTCATCATCGAAAGAGAAGGGAGGTGTTTTGGATTCATTCAGGATTTCCAGATCGGAAACGAGGACTTCCACCTGACCGGTTGCAAGATCGGGATTGGTCATTCCTTCCGGACGTATTCGCACTTTGCCTTTTACCGCAAGGACATATTCACTGCGGATTTTGTGGGCTTCGCTGTGGACGGTTTCTCCTGCTTCCGGGTTGAAAACAATTTGCACAATCCCTTCACGGTCTCGCAAATCGACAAAAATCACGCCGCCGTGATCGCGTCTTCGATGTACCCATCCCATTAAAACGACTTCTTTGCCATCATCTGATTCGGCTAAACTTCCGCAGTAGTGTGTTCTTTTGTCTTTTGAAATAAACTGGCTCACAAAATTATTCCCTCTTCTTAAAAATATTTGTCAGGTCCTCCAGCAAATGATCCAGAGGCAGACTTTTTTGGTTTTTGGTGTTCATATCCCTCAATTCGACTCGTGCTTCATCCATTTCCTTATCGCCAAAAATCAACGTATAGGCGCTGTTCAATTTATCGGCTCGCTTCATCTGGCTCTTCAGGCTTTTATTTGTATAATCCATGGCGGCGCTGATTCCTTTTTTGCGAAGTTCCTGGGTCAGGCCGAAAGCAATTTTTTGCGCACGAGCGCCCAGTGCGGCAATAAACAGATCTGTCTGCCGGGAGGATTGATCAGACGGTGGCAGACAGTCAATGAGCCTTTCCATGCCGATGCCGAATCCGATGCCGGGTACGTCCGGGCCACCCAAAAAGCTGACCAGACCGTCGTATCGGCCGCCTCCAGCCAGGGAATTCTGTGCTCCCAGCGCGCCGGATTTTACTTCAAAGGCAGTCTTCGTGTAATAATCGAGGCCTCGCACCATCCGGGGATTGATTTCGAAAAGCAGTTTCAGATCCCGGAGGTAATCCTGAACCTGTGAAAAATGATCAGAGCATTCTTCACAAAGATAATTCAATATACTCGGTGCGTCAGCAATGATTGTATTGCATGATTCCACCTTGCAGTCAAAAACGCGCAAGGGATTAGTGTGATAATTTTTCAACACCCAACACCTGCAGGAAGTGCATCAGCATGAAGATAACTTCCGCGTCGGAGGCCGGTGTGTCATCGCCAAACAACTCCACATCGATCTGGTGGAACTGACGGAAACGGCCTTTCTGCGGCCTTTCTCTTCTGAACATCGGACCTATGGTAAATAGTTTTGTAACGGGATCCGACGCCAGGAGATTATGTTCAATATAGGCTCGAATGACCGATGCCGTGGCTTCAGGGCGCAGCGTAATAAGTTCATCATTCCGGTCGCGAAAGGTGTACATTTCTTTTTCGACGATATCGGTGGTCTCCCCGATGCTGCGCTGAAATAACGCGGTTTTTTCCATGATCGGCACACGGATTTCGCAAAAACCGAAGCATTCAAATATACTGCGGGCAGTCATTTCCACCTTGTGCCAGACAGGGGAATCAAGGGGCAAAATATCCTTGATCCCTTTGATGGCTGTAATTTTTTCCATAGTCAAATCCTGCGTTTTGCCTGGTCAGATGAAGTTGCCCCGTCAATTCCGTGTCAGCTTGAGCATTACCTTCACCTGAAATTCGAGTTTCACAAATAAATCAGTGCTTTCTAGCACATCACCCGACTGTTGGCAATGAAATATTCTTACGGCATGTCTTCTGGAAGGGATCTTTTGAGCCATGGTGCAATGCTTATGGTTTTACCGTCCGAATGAACCGAAATTGCTCCATGTTTATCGGTTCGGAAAATACCGGCACCGGCAGAAGTGAGTCGATCCAAAACATCGGGATGGGGATGACGGAAGACGTTTCTTTTACCGGCACTGATGATTGCATAACGGCATGAAACGGCATGGATAAAATGCGGGGAACTGGAGTGGTTGGAGCCATGGTGCGGCACAAAAAGAACCTCGCTTTTGAGGTTTTGTCCCGACTCGATCAATCGGGTTTCAACACTGGAGGAAATATCTCCAGTGACAAGAAAGCTTTTAGTTCCGTAGGTGATCTTCATAACCAGAGAAGAATCATTGATTTCGTCCTTCGGTGTTTCCCAATCCTTCCGGCTGTTTGGAGGCAAAGGCCAGAGGAAACGGATTTGGACACCGGAAATATTGACAGGCTCCGCTTGTGAAGAAAGATGTTTCATTTTTATTTTGTGCTCGGATATAGTTTTTTCCCAGAGCAGGTAAAGATCATTTTCCGCCTTTAAACCGGTGCACCAAATTTCCCGGACGTCAAAGTTCTTGAGAATATAAATCAATCCCTGAAGATGATCAGGGTGCGGATGGGTCAGAACAACGATGTCGATTTTTCTGATTCTTTTAGCATAAAGAAACGGGGCGATCACCAGTTTGCCCATATCAAACGTACTGTCATAAAAACCTCCGCCGTCAATCAGTATGTTCACCCCGCCGGGCAGTTGAAACAGTGTGGCCGAGCCCTGTCCGACATCAATGGATGTTACTTTAATATCCGTAGAGTATTGTTCTTTGAACGTCAGATAAACAATATCAGAAATCATCAATATCAGGGCAATGATAAGTGCTGTTTTCATTAAAACGGGATGATGTGTTTTAGACGCTTTGACCTTTTTTTCACTCTGATCAGCCTTTAGTGAAATGAGCAGAAAGAGAATGATATAGAAAAGCGCGATTTCAGCGATATTCGGCTTTATGAAACTGAAGGACGACCAGGACAGGGAAGCCTGCCAGTTGATGGCTGCAACGGCAACACCGGCAAAAAAAGAAGCGGCCTTAATAAGGAAGCCTGCCAGCCAGGGCGAGAAAAGGGCTGCCAGCATAAATGCCATGGACGGGATCAGGGTCATCATGCCCAGCAACGGCACCGCGATAAGATTGGCAATCAATGTCACGGTGGAGACGTGGTTAAAATAGTAGACAATGATGGGCAGTGTACCCAGTGTGGCCGCGGCAGACACCAGAACGAAGACATAAACCCGGCGAATCAGGGGATGCAATGCGCCGGGTAATGCCGCCGGCATCGGGATAGTTGAAGTGTTTAATTTCGAAATAATGAAAACGATGGCCAAAACCGCACTGAAGGATAATTGAAAAGAAATTTCAAAAAGGGATTCAGGTGCTACAATCAGGATGACCAGCGCTGCGAAGAAAAGAATATTATAAAGATCTTTTTGTTTGCCGATCAGCAGCGCGGTCAGGAAAGCCAGGGCCATAAGGGCTGCGCGAAGCACGGTTGTGCCCATTCCTGCAACCAGGGCGTAGACAGCAACCGGCACAAAAGCTGCAGCTGTGGCAATTTTTATAACATTGAATCTGAGCATTAAATATTCTGATGATTTCAAAATCATCAAAGCGATTAAGAAGCCAGCCGAGGCTACCATGCCGACATGCAGACCGGAGATGGCCAGTATATGGGAGGTGCCTGTTTTGGCAAAATTGTCCCGTACGTCCGTTGGAATCGCTTTTTGATCGCCAATGATCATGGCTTCAAGAATTTCTCTTTCAGGGGATGGCGCATTGGCATAAATCAAATGTTTTAAATACGAGCGAAACGTTTCCAGTTGCAGCTTGATTCCGCTTGCCATATTGTGCCTTATCAAAACAATCCCGGCATTGTCTGCAATAAATCCCGCGACGTAAATTCCCTGACGGTTGAGATAGCGTTCATAATCAAAGCTTCCCGGATTATGGAAACTGTGTATCCTTTTTATTGATGTATGAAAGCGGATGAAATCACCATACCGGAAGTTGAGATGAGAGGGAATCGTAAGGCGGATCAGGCCTGAAACCGGGGAATAGGAATGGTTTTTTAAAATTCTTCTGCAGCGGACAATCAAGGAATATTTGTCTGCGGAAATCTGGTCCGTGGCGGTCACGATGCCTTCAACGGTCTGTTTTCCTTGTTTGGCCTGATGAACAATATGATGATCATTTTGGGACAGGTATTGTTGTTTTTGTGCATTAAACAGCCCTGCGATCAGCATGAGACCAATCACCAAAAAGAAAATGGTCCTGTTCCATTTCATTCTAACGCAGAGGATTAAAAAAAGTAATACCATGATCAGTCCAGCCGGCGGAAGACCGCAAGGCAGAGTTACCCGGTCGCCGATCAGGATACCGGCCATCAGAGCAATCATGGGGTAGAGCAAAGGTCTGCGCATAAGCGAAAAGTCGCCTTTTATCCCGCTAACGCGGGACGAGCGTTAATTCTCCGTAGCTTGCGATACAATAACGTTCATTTCATATTTTGACAGCCTGCTGCGATGTGGTTAATTATAAAATCTCAAATAATTAGCGAAAAAGTATAAAATGTTATAAAATAAAAAATATTATTTCAGTCGCTGAAATTCGGAAGAAAAACATGAACCCAACAATGAACCACGACTTAAGAACCTGGCAGAGGCTCAAGCTGCTGATCATCGGCAGAATGATCATCCTCTCCATTTCCTTAATGGTTGTTTTCGTCCTCGGTACGTTGATGTCCGTGCTCCCGGTTTCATCTACGCTGCTGTATTCTGTTTATGCTGTGATTGTTGTGGTGTATTTGTTTTCAATATTCTATACACTGCTTTTAGGAAAAGAAAAGTATTATTATCTGAATGTGTATACGCAATTGATTGTCGATATTTGTCTGATTTCTTTTCTGGTTTATCTGACAGGCAGCATCGGCAGCAATTATTCTCTGCTTTATACACTGGTGATCATTTATTCCGCGATATTTCTGGGCAGAAGAGGGGCCCTGATCATTGCATCCGTTGCCGGTATTGCGTATGGATTGCTGCTGGAACTTGAATATTTCAACATCATTCCCACTCTTTATTCCGTCGGCCGTGATTATTCAGTCATCACGCGAGACGTATTGGTAAGAATAGTCGTTCACATTTTTTCTTTTTACCTTCTGGCATTTCTAGCCAGCTTTGTGGTTGAACAGGAGAGGAAAACCCGATCACTACTGGAAGAAAAGGAGTCCGCTTTTAATCAGCTTGATCTTCTTTTCCGCAGTATCATTGAATCGGTGGATACCGGTATCATGACGACTACGCTGCAGGGTCGCATTAAGACGTTTAACAGGGCTGCTGAAACGATAACGGGTCTGAAGTTTCATTTAGTACAAAATCATCAGATTCTTGAAATCTTTCCGGAGTTCAATCATTTCTTTGACGAAAAACAATTCGAACTGAATCAAAACAGAAGAGAAGTGACGATTACGCGCTGGGGAGGTATACAGGTCCATTTAGGCTGTTCAATCAATCCCTTGAAAGACAAGTATGGCAAACAAATCGGTCATATTCTGATCTTTCAGGATTTGACGGAAATAAAACGGATGGAGGAACATCTCGAAAAAAGTAAAAGATTGGCTTTGATTGGTGAAATGGCCGCAGGCCTTGCCCATGAAATGAGAAATCCCCTGGCGTCTATTACAGGTTCAATTCAATTACTGGGACAAACTATAAAGCTGGAGGACACAGACAGGCGGTTGATGCAGATTATTATGAGGGGTAAGGATCAGCTGGACAGCTTTGTGCGCGATTTTCTGCTGCTGGCGCGTCCTATTCCGGAAAAAAGAGAATCTGTTAACGTCGATGAGATTGCCGATGAAATTCTCGAAAACATAAAAATGGCCCATCAGCAGACGCAAACTATTAAATTGACTAAAATATCTTCCGGAAATAACCGGGCATACGCTAACGCGGGACAGATCCGTCAAGTTATTCAAAACCTTATCCTCAATGCCGTTCAGGCCGTGGAAGAAAACGGCAACGTATCGCTTGAAATAAGCACACGGCAACTGGAGGACAGAAAAGACTATGCGGAAATTAAAGTTACGGATGACGGATGCGGCATTGAAGAGAAAGATATCAAAAAAGTATTTGAACCTTTTTTTACCAACAAGGAAAAGGGGACCGGTCTGGGGCTGGCAATTGTCAGTCGGATCGTTGACGGTTATGGCGGGAAAATTGCGATAGAAAGCAGAATCAATCATGGAACTTCCATTATGGTCTGGCTGCCCTGCAGCTAAGGTCTAATATCGATGAAAAAGGAGCGACGGTATGGCAAAAATTCTGGTTGTTGACGATCAGGACTACAGATATGTTGTGGAAGAGGTCTTGAAAAGAGAAGGGTATGATGTCACGACAGCGGATAACCCCCAGAAGGCGATCAACCTCTTCCGTAAAACAAAATTTGACCTGGTTATCACCGATTTGAAAATGCCAAAGATGGACGGCATTGAGTTC
>PHBN01000448.1 GCA_002840635.1 Deltaproteobacteria bacterium HGW-Deltaproteobacteria-1 | reverse complement strand
TTCCGTTGTTCCGAGGATGGATAAAATTGCCGCTCTGGATCTGGAAATGTCCATCAATGGGATGCTGTTTGCCCGTGATGAGCGCAAAATCCACATGAATGAAGTGCTGTTCCTGGAAAAACTGAAAAAGAAAAAACAGAATTAACTTCCATTTGCAAGATCAAAGCAAGACATTCACCTTCAAAACATTTCACTGGGAACATTATTTGGTTACATTATTCTGTAACCGGATATCATGAAATATTACATGATATCAGCTCACTACAATGAGCTTCATCGACGTTAACCCCGTGGCCCGGAATAAAATTTATCTTGAAAAATGAGAAAATCTAGAGATTGTCCCAGTCGTTGCCGGGGGCTGCGAAATCCTTAAGCTGATCTCTTCGTTTTTTATGCTGAAGCTTTTTAAGCGCTTTAGCCTCGATCTGGCGAATTCGTTCACGGGTAACGCCCATCATATCGCCGACTTCTTCCAGAGTGAAGGGTCCGAAATTGCAGGCAACCCAGGTACAGTTGAGAAACGCCTCGTTTTTAAGACGCCACTCACAGGTTGTGTCGGTGCATATTTCCGCTATTAAAACCCCTTTTTTCTTGCAAAGATAAGTGTTAATCATCCAGTGATCCCTTCGCTTTATAGAGTTGACGGTAACTTATGGTTACTTGAGTCTTTTGTCAATAATTAAGATCAAATAATTTTGCAATAAAAATTGATGGATGGATGCCCCAAAACGACAGTGGCATTAAGTGTCAAAACTGGTTTAAAAAAATATTTTTTCCGGCGGACGTCTTTCCGGGACGTACTGGTGAGGAATCTTATCGTCGTTCCAGTCCTGTGAAACGTAGAGATTGCAGAAGCAGCTGCCGAATTCCTTCACATCTTCGCTTCTATAGGCACAGGGGCATATAATATCGCGGTCTTTTTCCCGGTCGCCTGCCGCCAGACGGCAGGGGCAGGATGAATAACCATAGCGTTCCTTGTTGACCAGAAGATCCTGAAGTATGGAAAGCACCCAGTTTTTATCTTTGTTGAAAAAAAAACCTTTAGGTTCCTGTGCCCTTTTCAACAAATCATATAGTTCTGCCGCCGTCATGAAAGTCCCAGAGCCTCCCGGATGTCCTTTTCTTTGAAACCGACAATGATTTTATCGCCGATGATGATGGTTGGAAAAGAACGGTGCGGGTTGAATTGAATGACTTCATTCAGGGCAGCTTCCCTTTCCGTGCCCTGAAGGAGATCAACATCCGTTGCATCAAAAACGATATGATTTTCATTTAGGAATTTTTTTGCTGCTTTACAATGGCTGCATGTGCTCAATGTATAAACTTTTACC
>PHBN01000447.1 GCA_002840635.1 Deltaproteobacteria bacterium HGW-Deltaproteobacteria-1 | reverse complement strand
TATTCTGGTCAATTCAGTTGCGCCCGGTTTTATTGAAACGGACATGACCTCCGGGCTGCCGGCTGATGTAAAAGAAAAAATGATGGCGGGAATTCCTCTTGGCCGTATCGGGAAACCGGAAGAAATCGCCGAGGTGGTCGCCTTTCTGGCTTTGAAGGGCACCTACATCCATGGTTCGGTGATTCACGTCAACGGAGGCCTTTATGGAGGCTGATGACAGCATCATACAGGAAGTCCTGTCGCTGGTGCCGCAGCAGAAGCCGTTCCGCTTTATTGATGAGATTCTGATCCTCAACGAGCAAGAAGTTGTCGGGACCTACCGTTTTCGTGAAGATGAATTTTTCTATCCGGGACACTTTCCCGGACGGCCGATCACGCCGGGTGTGATTCTGATCGAGTCGATGGCTCAGGTCGGTGTGGTGGCTTACGGGTTGTATCTTCTGGCGTGTCAGAGCCGTGTCCGACCCGCGGAAATGAAGCGGCCGCTGAGTCTTTTTTCCCTGGCCGAGGATGTCGAATTCAAGGGCATCGTGTTGCCGGGCGAACGGGTAATCGTGAGAGGGGAAAAAATTTATATGCGAAAAGGTGCATTGAAAGTGAGCGTCAGTATGGAGCGGGAAAACGGTGAAGTGGTTTGTACGGGAAAATTGGCCGGGATGGGAGTAGAAATATGAATAAACGGGTGGTGATTACAGGAATGGGCGTTGCCGCGCCGAATGCGCACGGTCTGGATAATTTTGAAAAGGCACTGCGTGAAGGTCTCTCCGGCATCCGTTTTCAACCGCTGCTGGCTGATTTGAAATTTGGTTGTCAGATTGCCGGTGTTCCAGAAAATTTTGAAGCGATCCGCAAGAGTTATTTTGATCGCGAAAAGCTGATGTCGATCAATGACAATATCGGCTACGCGTCCGTATCGGCCGTGGATGCATGGACGGATGCCGGTTTCAGCATGCCCGACGCGGATGATGATACCGTGGACTGGGACACGGGAGTCATCGCAGGTTCCGGCATCGGCGGAATGGATACGATTGCGCTAAGTGTCGTGCCCATGATTAATGAAGGCCGGGTCAGACGACTGGGCAGCCGCGTTGTGGAGCAGGTGATGAACAGCGGTACCAGCGCCCGCATTGGGGGATTGATCGGCGCTGGAAATAAAGTGACGTCGAATTCCTCGGCGTGCAGCACGGGCAACGAAGCTGTCGGAGGTGCCATGTTGCTTCTGGAAGATCTCGAGACGGCACTGGCCAGAAGGGCGAGAATATATGCGGAAGTTGTCGGCGGTGCCGTGAACAGCGGCGGTCAGAGGATGGGCGGCTCTATGACGGCTCCCAACCCGGAAGGTGTGAAACGATGCATCCGTGCGGCAGTGGCAGACGCCGCCATTGATGTGGCACAGGTTGATGCCATTAACGGCCATTTGACTGCAACATACGCCGATCCAATCGAAGTAAGAAACTGGGCGGATGTGCTGGAGAGAACGCCGGACAGCTTCCCGTACATTAATTCGACAAAGTCTTTGATCGGACATTGTCTCGGTGCTGCCGGGGCCATCGAATGCGTGGCGTCCGTACTGCAGGTTTATCGGGGGTTTTTGCACCCGTCGATCAATTGTGAAGACGTGCACCCGGACATTATGCCATATGCGGCAAAGATTCCTCAATCCTGCATGGAATTCCCGGAATTGAAATACCTGGCCAAGGCCGGTTTCGGTTTCGGAGATGTGAACAGCTGCATCATATTTAAAAAATGGGAAGAAAAATAACAATAAGGAGTCGATATCATGGATGACAAGAAAATTTTTGAAGAGATGGTGAATATTTTAAAAGTCTATACAAAAGATCAGACGCTTTTGGAGAAGGCGACTCTCGATACGCACATACTGAATGATTTGAAAGTCAATTCCGCGCGTCTGGTTGATGTGATTATCAAGTGTGAAGATGTTTTCGGCATTACAGTTGAAGATGACGAGGCGGATAAGATCCGTACCATCGGCGATGCCGTGATGATTATAAAACAAAAACTCGGGTAAAATAATATGGATGCCAGATCCAGATTTTGGTTGCAACTGCAGAATGTTTTGGGCCGGCTGGGCCTTATTTTTGTTGCACCTTTCTATTTTCTGATTGTACGCCTGATGAATTACCGCATCCGCAATTTGCGGGAACTCCGAAGGCAGTGCTCCTCGGAGTTGGACAGCCACAGGGGACCCTGGATTATATGCGCCAATCATTTAACGATGATTGACTCCTTCCTCCTGAGTTATGCTTCGTTCGGCTTCATCCGGCATTTTACACATTACAAACAAATCCCCTGGAACCTGCCGGAGAGAAGCAACTTTCAAAACAATATTTTCCTGGCGGTTTTATGCTACCTGTCCAAGTGCATTCCTGTGGATCGTGGCGGTTCCCGTGAGAAAATGAAGAAAACCCTGGACCAATGTATTTATCTTTTGCGTCATGGACATGCGGTGATGATCTTTCCCGAGGGAGGCAGATCACGCACCGGCCGGGTGGATAAAGATAATTTCTCTTAT
>PHBN01000002.1 GCA_002840635.1 Deltaproteobacteria bacterium HGW-Deltaproteobacteria-1 | reverse complement strand
TGCGGAGATGTACTTGCCCACCACCGCAATCTGCCAGATCAGCCGGCGTAATTCCACTTCGACGCCATCCATCCACATGTGTCGCCTCAGATCAACGATGTTATTTGTGCAATCATTTATGCCTTCGCCCATAGATACTCCTCATTTTTTTTCATTGCCCGGCTTAATAAGGTTAAAAACTTCACTCCGTAATTAACCAAATATCCATGGCCTTTACAAGCAAATATTTGCAAAAAAAGGATTTCCTTGAAAGACAGGGTCTGCATAACAAAATGATTTTAAAAAGATAATAGATTTACTTAGGGTTTGGTGGCGAATGATTTTCTTTTATCGTCCATAAAGATGTCAATAATATTTGATAGATGCTTCCTTAATTTTATCCTCTGTTTTTTTACTGCTGCATAGTTTCATGCCTGATTCTTCCCAGATCCGGGAAAATTATTTTTTCACCTTCCACCCGAAAACCGAGCACGTCAATTTGCAGCTGCTGCATTTGATGCGCATACAGATCCAATTTGTCTTCCGGCAACAATAGGATGGCGGAGGGATGACCTGCCTGGACGGCTTTTTGTAAAAGCAGTTTTGCCGCCACAGCCATCACCGAAATTTCCAGCGGTGAAGAAGCGCAGCCAGCTGACTGATAATCAAGTCATGGTCACAGGCGTCGGCAATATTATCCGGAGGTGATGAGGGCGGACTTCCGACAAGCTCCTCATGAAATGCCGCCTCTGAAAAATTAATTGACGTCTGGGAAGAAAACGATGCCGCCGACTTGAGTTTTTCAATTTTCCTGACAAAATGGGCTGCCTGCAGGGCAAAACGTGGGCTCTGCAGCGCACCGATCACCGCAACTTCCGCCAGTGAATCTCCGTCTTCCATCCAGGCCCAGTTACCCCGATAGTTTTCTTCAAAAAGGGTCTTTCCGATACCCTTTTTTCCGCCGCCAATTTTACCCCGGTGTATTACGTAGACATTGTTCCATGCGTCCCGGGCAAAAGCCGCACCCGTTTTCCGGTCGATTCCCGCCCGCGGAAAATTGATTTCCGCTGTTATCGGCAGGTGGCCGGATACTTGGGGTTTGCCAAGACCGAACGCATTCCAGTAGCGGACATCTTTTGCCGAGTGGGAAAATATCCAGATACCGAGTCTTTTTGACCATGAAACCTTCGCGCTGAAACTCGCACCCTGGTGCCCCAGCTTTACCCTGATCTTTTCGTCCGTGAACGGCCTGAACGTTCCCGCAAACCGCCGCGCATATCTGGCAATCAGTTTTTCATCTTCAATAACTTTAAGCATCCCCGCATCCTCAGGCCTTTCGCCTTTAACCCATGTTTACACTAATCCAGACGTTTTTTGAAGCGGACAATTGCACCCGAAAAAACGATCGTACCCAAAACCGCCATCAGGAGATATTGAGGCCAGAGAACAGAACATCCAGCCCGACGCCCTTGAGAAAAATGCCCCTCAGGATAACCAGGAAATACCTCAGCGGGTTCAGGTAGGTAAGCCATTGAACGACGTCCGGCATATTGGCAATCGGGAAAACAAAACCGCTGAGCATGAAGAACGGAAGAATAAAAAAGAACGTCGTCATCATGGCCTGCTGCTGTGTCTTTGAAATCGTCGAGATAAACAGACCGATGCCTAAAGTGCCAAGCAGAAACAAACAGGCGGCAAAAAACAAAAGCGGAATGCTTCCCGCCAGGGGTATTTCAAACCAGTAGATGGCGACGATAATGACCACCGTCAACTGCAAGAGAGAAAGAATGATATAGGGAATCGTTTTCCCGAGAATAAATTCATAAGATTTCAAAGGGGTGACGATGATCTGCTCCATTGTGCCCGCTTCTTTTTCACGGATAATGGCAATGGATGTCAAAAGCAGGGAAATCAGCATGATGACAAACGCCACAATCCCCGGGACAAAGAAATGCTGACTTTCGATATTCGGGTTATACCAGGTGCGGATGCGCGCGTCAATTCTGCCATAGCTCATATGCTGCGGATAAAGTTCCCGGAGCATCCCGCGGTTGAATTGATCGAGTACAGACGTCGTATAGGCCATGCGCAATGCCGCCATGTTGCTCATGGAACCATCCGCGACAATCTGGACAGGGGCCGTCTGTCCCCTGCGGATGATCGCCGCGAAATCGGGTGCAATTTTAATCCCCATGTCCACCTGGCCCCTGAGCAGCAGATCCTCAAACTTCCTTTCGTCATTCAGGAAATGGGTGATTGAAAAGATGTGGCTGCCTTCAAAGGCATCAATGAGTTTCCGGCTTTCCATTGTGTGTGAATAATCAACAACGGCCACACGGATATTCCGGATGTCATAATTGACCACATAGCCAAAAACCAGCATCTGGATGATTGGCGCCGCAAAGAGAATCACACGGTTTCGCTTATCGCGCAGCAGTTGAATAAATTCTTTGCGGACTAATTCCCTAATCCTCGGCCAGCTCATAAACCTTCCTTTTTCAGCAGAATATAATTGAGTCCGATCATGACGACGCACATACCGCCTAGGACAACCATGTTTGGTCCCAAGTAGGCAAGACCGGTATCGCGCAGATAGAGGCCGACCAGGATGTCGATATAGTATCTTGCGGGAACAAAATACGTCACCCACTGCAGCGCCTGCGGCATGTTGATGATCGGGAAAACAAAGTTGGACAAAAGCAGTGACGGCAAATACGTAAACATAACCGCTCCCTGATTGGCCACTAATTGCGATTTGGTCACGGATGAAATAAACAGCCCCAGAGACAGCGCGCAGAGCAGATACAAAGATGTGGCGATGAGCATCAGCCAGAAATTCCCCTTAAGCACAATGCCGAAAAGAAGCTGCCCCAGCAGCATGGCAATCAGCACATTGGCCAGTCCGATGAAAAAATAAGGGATCGACTTGCCCAGAAGAAATTCACCGGCGTGAATCGGCAGAGATTTGATCGTCTCCATCGTGCCATCCTCGTATTCCCGCGCAATCACCAGTGACGTCAGCATGGCGCCGACAATCATGATGATAATGGCGATGATCCCCGGAATAATAAAATTGCGGCTCTCCAGATCTTCGTTAAACCAGATGCGGATACGGCCTTCCACGGGAACCTTGATGGCCCTCTGCCCCTGACGGTTGAGAAAAGAAACAAGCAGTTTTGAATTATAAGATTCGGTGAAAGCCGTCAAATACCCCCGGACGGCGCCGGCAAAGATCGGATCGCTGCCGTCAATAATTATCTGCATCTGCGCATCCCGGTCCGCTCCGGCATTTTTCATAAAATCAGGAGGAATATGAATCGCCACAGATGCTCTGTCGTGATCGATATAGTCTGCGACCTGCCGCGATGAATCAAGTCTCGCCACCACGTCAAAGTAGGGAGATGCATCCAGTTTCGTCGTAAAATCGCGGCTCAGCCATGTCTTGTCATAGTCAATCACGACGGTTTTGATATGATCGACGTCCAGGCTCAGCGCATAACCGAAAAGAATGATCAGAATCAGCGGAATGGCAAACGCCAGATACAGGCTGCGGTAATCGCGGATCAGGTGGTAAAATTCTTTCTGGACAATGGCTTTCAATCTTAAGGGATTCACTCCGGCATCCTCTTCATCAGCGACACGAAGGCATCGTTCAGATCAGCGTCAGGCATGTCCGGGCAGGCCTCCGCGATAATTTCAGATGGAGAACCTGACGCTACAATGGTGCCCGAGTTAATCATGACAATGCGTTCACAAAAAAGGGCTTCATCCATGTAATGCGTGGTGACAAAGACTGTAACACCGTCAGCCGCGATGCGCCTGATAAAATTCCAGAAGTGCTGGCGTGTAATGGGATCAACGCCGGACGTGGGTTCGTCCAGAAACAGAATCTGCGGCCGATGCAACAGTGCGCAGCCCAGCGCCAGCCGCTGACGCCAGCCCGGAGGCAATTCCCGCGTGAGGCGATCGCGAACATCCTGCAGGCGCGTCATGTTCAGTATCCAGTCGATGCGTTCGGGCCATTGATCTTGCGGAACGCTGTATATTCCCAGATAGAAACGCACATTTTCGTAAGGCGTCAGATCTTCATAGAGGGAAAACTTCTGTGACATATAGCCGATGGCCTGCTTGATTTCTTCGCTCTGGCTGATCATGTCATATCCGGCAACCATACCGGTACCGGATGTGGGGGTAATAATGCCGCATAGCATGCGTATAGTCGTTGATTTTCCGGATCCGTTTGAGCCCAGGAACCCGAAGATTTCTCCTTTTTTGACTGAAAACGTGATTTTATTGACGGCGACAAATTTGCCGAATTTTTTTTCCAGTTGAGAAACCGAAATGGATTCAGAAGGAGAAGGCGTCATGAACAAGCTCCTTGTCCACTTCGGTGATCCGCGCAATGATGGCCGCTTCCAGTGTCGGGTGAATTCCCCGCATTGCGTCGGGTGAGTTTTCCTCCAGAATGACACCGGCGTGCATCAAGGCCAAACGGTCACATTTTTCGCCTTCGTCCAGATAGGCAGTCGAAATGATAAGCGTCATCCCCTCCTGTTTCATAGTGTCCAGAATATCCCAGAATTCGTGCCGGGAGACCGGGTCAACACCATTGGTCGGCTCATCCAGAATCAGCAGGCGCGGTTCATGAACCAGAACACAGGCCAGGCCCAGTTTCTGTTTCATGCCACCGGAAAGATCACCGGCCAGTCTGTCCGTAAAAGGCAAAAGGTTGGAAAAGCTCAGGTATTTTTCCATGCGGTTTTTCCTGTCGGAGTGCGGAATGCCGAAAACGTCCATAAAAAAATTCATATTTTCTTCCACGGTCAGATCCTGGTAAAGACCGAATCGCTGGGGCATGTAGCCGATGATGTGCTTTATTTTTTGCCTCTCGGAAACGGAGGACAGACCGTCTATCATGATTTCGCCATTGGACGGTTTCATCATCCCGGCAATCAGCCGCAGAACCGTGGACTTTCCGGCTCCATCGGACCCAACCAGCCCGAAAATACTCTTACCGGGCACACGAAATGAAATATTGCGGATCGCTTCAACGAGCTTGAACGTGTGTGAAAGGTTCTTCACTTCCACCAGCTGCTGCCGGCTTTCCGGACGGTCACTTCAACTTTTTGCCCGGGTTTCACTTTACCGATCACGGTTTCATCCACAAATATTTTCAAATCCACCCGATGAAGATCGGAAATCGTAATCACTTCTCTCCCGACATTGACGGTTTCCCCCGGTTCGATATTACGGCTGGTAACCACCCCGTCGAGCGGAGATTTCAGCTTCGTGTACCCCAGCTGGACAGCGGCCTGGCTCAGAGATGCTTTGGCCACATCAATCTGAGCCGCTGCAGTGGCGATGTCATCTCTGGCCGCGTCAATCCTTTCAAGGTTTCCTCTGGCCAGTCTGAGAAGCGATTCGCTTTCTACAACCCGTGATTTTGCGACATCATATTGCAGCTTCAGCGTATCGCGTTCTTTTTCCGTAACCACCTCTTTGCGGAACAATTCTTCAAAGCGCCGGTAATTTTTTGAGGCATCCATCATTGAATCTCTGGCGCTCTTCAGGGCGGCTTCCGCGCGGGAAACCTCCGCGGGCAGGGTATTTTTACTGATTTCAAGTGCCGTTTCCAACTGCTGTTTCACTTTCTGCGCCCGATCAAGATTGGCCCTGGCCTGTTCATATCGAGATTCAAATTCCGCCGTGTCAAGCTCTGCGATGATCTGTTCTTTTTTAACGGCCTGACCTTCCTGCACGTCCACCATGGAAATCCGTCCCGGAACCTGAAAAGACAATCTGGCCTGCGTCGTTTCGATCGTGCCTGAATAAAACAATTCCCCGGGCTTTTTATTCTTCTGACCGATGTAAACAAGCAGACCCACGCTGACAAAAAGCAGCACAAATACGGCAATGATTATTCTCTTTTTCACAGGCTTTACTCCAGACTAAAATTCTTCAGTTTGATGAACTCTAAAATACTACCATTCAAAGGATGCCGAACCTCTCTTTAGAACAGTACCACTTACGCAAACGGGACAAAACCATCATTTTTTTATCGCCCTGAGAACAAGCCTTCCCACCTCATCCCCCAAACTTCCCATAAGTTTTTTATCACGGGATTTGAGCGCGGCCGGCAGCCACAACTGCTTCTCCTTAATAGGGGCGCCTTTTTTATAAAAAAGAATTGTACCCACGATCATCATGTGAATGAGAAATGGCGCTTTCTCCACGAATATTCCCTTGTGTGTCCCATCTTCCAGAATGCCCAGCAGAATCGTCACAACTGACGCCATATCTTCAGCGACAACACGGGGCAAATGTGTGCCGCCCGAGGCCATCTCCCGCATCATAATCGGCGGAATTTCGGGATTCTCGTCCACCGCAGAGGCGATACAGTTGATGTATATTTTCAGTTTCTCTTCAGGATTGTCCGCTTTCGCTACAGATTCAGCGATGTCCTGGGCGACGTTCCCCAGAACCTGATGTATGACATTGGCGTAGAGTGTGTCCTTGTCGCCGATCTGATAGTAAAGCGTGGCCTTGTTGACACCTGCCCGTGCGGCAATCTCGTCCATGTGTGTCCCGCTGTAGCCGTTTTCGGCAAAAACCTTCCTTGCAGCAGCCAGAATCTTCTCGGCCGTCTTTCCCGGTTCCCTGAAATCCATTTGCTTTTTAATTAATGCCGGTTTCCGTTTTCTGTGATCCATGGTCCTTTTCCGAAACAAAGCATTTGAAATTGCCCCCTTCGGTCCATGCAGCGGCCGTCGGAGATTTGCCGGCGGGAATTCATCTGCCGGGTTTAATTCCCGTGACGAAAATACCGCATTAACCATCTGATTCAACCATAAGGTTTAACCAGATGGTTAAATATATGTGAAAAAAAGTCAAGCGGATTCTGACAAGATGAATCGGCTATGTAAGTTTGCACATAAAATGAAATTCTTTGCGCATAAAGTGAAATTATTTTGCACATAAAGTGAAATTACTACTCGTTGAAAATGGGATTTGAAAATGCTTTTTGTACATATTCGACTACCTTATTATAGGTAGATTACCAATAGGCAAAAAGATTTGCCGATCAGCCTGAATCAATGAATACGAAAGAAAAGGTGCATTTTATAGGGGGCTATTGTCTTGATTATGGAGGCTATTTGTTCCTTCCTCTGTAATTTACAGATCATTAACGTAGAATTATATATACGATTTCAAATATAATCATTATGAAAGTTTTCTCTATATAGTCTCATTCATCTACTTATGATCTTTACCCGAAATAGCCAGACATTGTCAAAAGAGCATCATAAAAATGGTAGCACTTGTCCTTTCTCAAATTTCAACGTCAAAAAATGATTGTCTAACTCTTTTTCATTTTCTTTAATTGCCCTCTCAATTTGATCATTATTGGTGATCCGGAATTTCTTTCTTTTTTCATCCATGGCACCAGACTTTTGTGCTTCCTCATCAAGTTCATCCATCCAAAGGTGGAATCGCCTATCTATGCACTTTAGGACAAGCAGGAAACAAGCGAAGGCTTCATCATTTTCGGCAACTGTCAGAAAACGGTTATACCAGTGGCGTGCCCATCGGTTTCTATCGTGCAAATATTCGATTTGTGGGAGCAGTTTTTCTACCCATGTTCCTCCAATATCAGAAGATTGTATGAGTCTGTCAATTTCACAATCCATATCAGCTAGGGAAAGCAACATGAGACCTTTTGCCCTGAGCCATAACTGTGGCTTGCCAATAAGATCCTCAGTCTTTTCCAGAATCCATGTTTGTCGTTTATACGCACAGGCGACAGTGGCTAGTTCCAAAAGACCTATATCACTGTGACAGTTATCCAGTAGTTCAACTGCGGTATTGTCTGCGTCTGCGGAAGGCAATGCGGCAAAAGGTAGACAAGTCATCCAATCAGCTCCCGCATGCTTATTATTAAAGTTGACTTGATGTGGATGCTCGCGGATTTTTCTCCAAAGAAGAACGCCCTGGGGGTGTCCTATGGTGAAAAGAGCAGCACTTAAGGATTGGTAAAAACCACTACAAATAAGGAGGAGATCTTTTTTAGAATTGCCTTCTAAAACTGCATCAATCCACTTATTAACCATTTCGACATGGTCTCGGCAAACACGAGTCAATACGTTTGTGTCTAATTGACAATACCGCCAGCGCGTTTTTTCATCCTGCACCAAAACCTCGATTTGCTTATTGAAGGTATGTTGTCTTGTGGCAAAGTCTTCGGGAGAATCCTGTAAAGAAAAATTGGGGTTGACATTATTTTCTTCCGATCTTCCACTACGCCAAGACGTGAATAACGAGACATAGCGAATCGAACGGTCAGATGTCGGCTCTCTATAGTGGAAGAAAGTAGCACCGGCTTCTTGATCTTCTTCCACCTGTGGCGATAGAAATTCCATATCATCTAATTTCTCATCCTGAGCAATAAGTTCCCAGACTTCATCTAGGAGATTGGCAAAAAGTTGAACATCACATGATCGACATGAATCACCACAGATAATAGTGCCGACCCATTCCAGCGGAAGACGTTGAGCTAGTTTTTGAAAAGGTACTTCACGACCATATCTTTTATAAATATTTGCAACCCAAGTGTCAATTCTGCTCGTTTCAGGGTGCAAGAAGCCCTCTTGCTGGAGGACATGATCGACGAGGTTTTGGTCACCGGATAACCACGCAAATTGAAAAGCACAATATTCAAGGACGTTACACCTGCTTTCCATCCATTGGATCAATATATACCTATGGGTATCGGAAAGAACAGGCTTTGCATTATATAGCAGCCACAGGATTCTATGCTGAGTAACAGTTGACGATTCTGTTAAAAATCGCGATAAAAAATCTCTGATTGTTTCTGCGGGTAAAGGCTGAAACCAGCGGCCAAGAGATTCCAAATCCAAAGCCTTCTCTGGCCGATTCAGAATAAACACAGCGGACTCATCGGCCGTCATATGCATGATGCGGGCAAGTGCCCCACGCGACTCGGCAAATATTTCGCTATCAAGAGGTACACCGTCACGATGATTCGGCCATATACATACCTTTCGGTGGTATATCGCCAGAAACTTGTCGAGAATAGCAAGCTCTGGGTCCTGTAGGACAATTCCGAATTCGGGAATATTGATCAGAAGTTGGCGGACGCCCTCTTCATTTCTTTGATCCAGCGTATGTACGGTCTTCCGCATCAACTCTGCTAAGTTTTGATAGGCAAAACGCGCGAGAACCGGGAGATAGGTCTCGATTTGATGATCTTCAATGGTATGGCCGAACGTAGCACAATAACCCGTGACTGGGAGCAATGACACTGTTTCACGCAATCGGCCGATGAATCCTTCCGGAGCTGCAACCTCCGGATCATTGATGTAATTAGTGATTTTCTGTACAATGTGCCATATTGAAAGATCATCTCTGGCCATGCATGGTTCGCAGTCGTCGCGGGAAGGCAAGGCAAAAATACTGGCGTAAGGGTCTTTTTTGTATTCTATTTGCAGTGCTGACGCTGAAGAAAGGCCTTGAAGGTGGCTTTCAACTAGTTCATTTGAAGCTCGGCTCCCTATGCATGTTGAAAGAAGGCTAGCTGCCCTCTTAAGCGTGTCATCCTCAGACATGGCCATTTGCATTAAATTAGTCCCAAAAGCGGGCCAGAGGTCTTCATCTGAAAGACGTAGAACCCATGCGGCCTCATCAAATTCCGAATATCGACCCATTAAACGTCTAGAAATGGCCCATTGAAAGAAAGACTCTATGAAGGGTAGCCTGTCTCCCGCAGATATGAGGAACATTGCGAACCTGGCCATACGTAACAGATTGTCATCTTCGGTAATTAAAAAATCCCGACCATAGAAAGTCGTATTATCTCCGCTGGCAACTTTCTTACCTAAACGATTGAATAAGGCCTGCCTAAGTTCATCTATATTTGCATCGTTTGCCCCCCGCTCCAATGGGTGTCCATTAATATTGACATAACTCATCCAACGTTTGCAGGCGGCGGCCAGTATGGGCTTGACCTTTGAGTCATCACGGTGTTTTAGGAAGGCCGCCGCTAACCTCTCCTGCGCAATGCCATTGTCTTGCCCCGTGCTCCAAAAAACATTGGCTACCTCCACGATATCAGACGCACAATCAGGCAGATACGCAGTCACAGCCCTCTCCTGTATGTCCGTCATGTTGCGCGATCCGATCCAAAGCCTTAGCAGTGCCCGCCTGGCGTTCACCGGAAAATTCTTATCCACGATGCTTATAAATGCTGCTGCGCCAGCTACAGAAACCTTCAGTTCCATATCCGATTGCGGTTCCAACCATTTTTGTGCTGCATTGGTATATTCGTCAATTGATACGCATGGTTCATTAGCTACATGATCGGCAAGAAGCATTCCCAATCCATAGACAAGCCTCCGGGGTTCCACGCGATAAGGTGCCGATAACTGATTCGTCCTTACCAAGAGACCGCCATCAATAATTTCCTGTAGAATGGTATCGCCTTCATCCGATCCTGGAAGAATCGTCACAAGATCTGCTTTGCCAAAAACACGCGCTCCAGACATGTATTTCTTTGCCAGATCACATAGTATCTGATTGAAATCATCGTCCATAACGGGATGATTTAGCTTACGTTCCACTCTATCTTTATAATCTTGATAAAGTAGGCGTTCAACTGTAAGGTCACCGCTTACCAAAAGATTCTTAAAATATTGCAGTGCCAAATCGCAATATCGTGGTTTCCGAATTAAGGATCGCAGATCTTCTGGGATTACGGTCGGTCTTGATATACCGGCACGATCCAATTCCTGGTTAAGTTCAGTGTTATCGTAGCCAGTCGTTTCGATTTCTCTAACGCCTGAAGCCCTAGAAGCCACCTTTGTCTTATAAAATTCCTTGCGGCTGGTCATGAATATGGTTATGCGTCCATACCAATCGCGGGAATTAGCTTGTGCAATTAAATTGCGCCAGAGAAAGTTGGGTTTCTCATTTAAGCCATCGAGATAAAGAAGAAATAATGGCCCATTGGTTCTCGGATGACTCATCCATCCGTCCAGACGCTTCTTCCAGAAAGTATCCGTTTTCCCGCATCGTTTTATCAACGTCTCACTGATAAGTGTGTAAAGGTCTGTGGTCTCCGATAATTGAGCCGACGTAATGGGCAGGAGAATAGGACTGGCTTCGTCGTCGAACTTGTTTGCCAGCCAAGCCATAACAGCCCAGGTTTTTCCAGTACCCTCTTCCCCAAGAAGGACAGCATGCGCCGAATCCGCATTTCTGTTTTCCCACCAGGAATCGAATTGGATATTCAGGCGAGTACGGATAATAGGCGTTTGGCGATTTGTGTCACGCAATCCAATGTCTTGAAGAAATGCGGCCATTGATTCTGTTCGAGTATCAATATGGCTATTCAACCACTGAAATGCGCTATTACGTGTACCGTTGAAGCCGAAAACCGCGGCATTCAGTATATCATCCAGTTGTCTAACAAATTTTTCGTAATTTGCATGATTCTGGATACATCTGATTCTTGAGTCCAAGTCTTCAATATCGCTGCCCGGAATGTTCCTGCGGAAATAATCCTTAATAACATCTGGATATCTTGCACAGAACGTT
Source organism: Deltaproteobacteria bacterium HGW-Deltaproteobacteria-1 (assembly GCA_002840635.1). Lineage (GTDB taxonomy): Bacteria > Desulfobacterota > Syntrophia > Syntrophales > Smithellaceae > UBA8904. The sequence goes on along the minus strand of PHBN01000002.1, from coordinate 36,601 downwards.
TCAAGATAACCACTGCCATCAGCCCTCGAATCCAGGATTAGATTCTCAATACCTGCAAGTTCTGCTTGCTTTTTAAGCCCCTCGGCTTCTTTGTCACCAATTTCCTTTGTTGCTGCTAAAACCCAAAGATCAAGATCGGGAAAGGTTTGTATGGCTTCAGAAAATCCACCCAGAAGCTGGCGCAAGCTGAGAGTAGATTGTTGCTCATACCGTTTCATCTCAGCGGCAATCACAGTACCGAAAGAAGAATCTGAAGTTGCGTCTTTGCCTGATTGGCTTCCTGAGCGTGCCAAACGAAATCTTTGTCCTGTCCAACATTCCAATAGTTCTCGAACTAATCCTTCAAATCCGGTCGGTCCTGTCGGCTTGAGACCAACAAGAATTGAATGTAAACAATCTATTCCCATATTTTGTGGTTCCATTTCTTTTCAGGGATCGTATAGTTACGTTAGAAATGATGTGACTCTTATATCGACACGCCGGTCAATTGTTTGAATAACTCGTCAACTCCAGGAAGTCTTCTTACACGATCAATGTAACGAAGAACATCGTCGCGTCTCCCTCTTTGAGCCAATTTTTTCAGAAGATTCTTCAGTCGATCTTCATAGTCAAAGTCCGGCTGATATGTTTCGAGAGCCTTTCCTAACACAAGGCTAACCGTTGCAGGATCTTTCTCAAGCAAGCGATCGAGTTCTTCGATAAACGTGTCGGCACGATATTCAACATCTATATACGGTGCTACCGCCATCAAAAGTCTGATTTCTCTATCTGTAAGTACAGATATGTAACAAATCAAAAGGCTTAATCTCGAAAGAAGCAATTTCGGCGGTTCGGTCAAAGCTTCCGCCCAAGTCACGCATTTTTCCCAAAAACAGATGATCCGTTCGATTTGTTCTTTCGTCAACTCCTGCATTCTTGCATTTGAAAAAAACCCGATGGCATCTTGAAGATCCTCAATCTGGTCCCCTTCGAACAGATAAGATAACCTCGGCGAAGTCAGTGTTTCATCGCCCAAGAGATAAGCAAGCGCGATCCGTTCAATGATTTTTTTGTGAGCTTGCTTTCGAGTCCGATTTAGACGCAAAGCTCTGTCCAGCACTCCATGTTCAAGTAACAGCTGATAGATTGATCGAGATGCTGATGCATAAGCCAATCCGTCTATGGCACATGCAAAATTTTCCGGGAAGTCTTTAGGGAAAATCTTATCAATACTTGGCAACAGCCAGTCGTGGCTAATGTAATCTATATTTGTAAGATAAGCCGCCGCCAGAGTGGAGAATTCGTAATTGGTATTCTCGCATTTTGCCAGTTCTACATCAAAGGTTGGCTTGATATCTTTCCAAGCTTCCGTATGATCTCCCCGCTCTTTGTCGCTGATGCGGCACACCCTGAGTGTATGGCTAAAAAGTGCTTCAATCGCCTTACCCTTGGATGAGTTGATTGCCTGAAACATGGCATCCTCTTTCGCATCATCAACGGGCTCCAATTTCTCTAATAAAATTTTTATTAACGCAAACGTACTCGTAAGAAATTTTGGTGGATAGGCTTTACTGTCATCTCTCGTACCAGCATGCAGAAATTCAGCAATTATTGGTGGAATCCAGTCACGAGTGGGGGTTAAATCATGATCATTGACTACTTCTTCTGTCCAGAAATCAGGTTTATCCAGCAACTGTACAAAAAAATCAATTAATCGGCCCCATACGACGTCCCAGTCAAGATCCTGCTGTTTATCCTTAGGTTTATCCCAGATACTTTTGAAACCATTGATGATACCATACTGATATGGCCTTTTGGCATCAAGGAATGCCGGCAGGAGCTGAAGAAATTTTCGGGGATTGCTTCCTACAATTTCCTCAAGTGTATCAACGAGAGCTTTAATTGATGGGGTTGACGGGCCTTGCCAATCACTGGATTGCTGAAACTCGGTTAATCTTTTTATTAAGCTGCCGTCCTCTGCAAACGCAAGCAGTTCTTGGGTTGAATAGGGTGAAGGGCCTGGACCAGACCATGTCTCCATATAGGAGTGAAAATCAGGATGCTCTGACAGTCTGCCTATGTTCGGGTCAGTATCGAGTTCCCTAAACCAGCTGTCAGCTGGCTCATATCCCTTTCCCGCGATTGCTGACAGCCAGTTTCGCTGCGTGTGCTTCAGAAGCCGCTCCGGATCTTCATGATCTGGTGGTGACAACTGGCGAATCGCCTCAAGTGTTAAGGCCTTTTCCGAATCGCTGAATTCGGAAAAGCGATCTTTGAGTAAGTGGTATGTTTCGTGGATATTTCTCGAATCAAAGAGGTGGGTGCTAATAATATTCTTATAGAGACTTTTCAGCACAGACCATCGCTGAGCAAGAATATAAATGGCGATCCGACGAACCATCTCGTCTTTATCTTCAAGGATCTCTTCAACAAATGCAGAAGCACTCTCTGACTTGTTTTCAATCCAGGACAATAAGACATCTCGAAGTCCTTCGACAATTCCGTTGACAACTTCATCCCACGAATGGTTTTGCGGATGATCCTCAACAGCTGGTCGGCTCAAGTAGGTCGGAAGATCGCCGAATTCTTCACCAAAAATTACCGAAAGCCTATTACGGAATATCTGAGCCGCTTCTCTGCCTGTCTTAGCGCCGAAGATATCTACATGGTGTTTGATCAGTTCCTTAAACCAGTAGCCCTCAATAACTGCTACCGGCTTCTTCCGCCCTTTACTAACGCCTTTTTCCTCAGCCCAAAGAATAGCCGTGCAATAGTCAAGTATTATGACGGCTTTTTCCCAGTCGTCAGGCGCTTCGCTCGCTAGCAACTGCCTTAGTGCTCCTATATCAAGGGAATGACCAACCATTCCTCGGTCGTATTTGCTGCTCAGCCAGATCGGGATAAGACTGAGGTCTTCTTTTTCAATTGAAGCCGTTGGCAGAAGACCGAGAATTTCGGCAAATTTCATATAGGTATGATAATTGTCACGACTTCTACCATCGGAACCGCAAAAGCCACTTACGGTGCGAATGACGTCCATAACCTTTCGTGCTAACGGGATGTCTTTGTTGGCCCCAGCCTGCTTCGCAACCGCCACCAAATAGTCAAGCGCACTCCAATAGGGGATTCGCACAAACCTGCTGTCCTCGGATTGTATCGGATCCAAATTATGTTCTGGAGCAAAAAGGCCAGCATCTTTTAAGTGGCCAAAATATTCAGCGAAATTTTGCTGCTTGAGTAGAATCTCAAAACCCCATTTCGCTTGTTCTTGATTTTCGGTCATCCGCTTAATAAACAACGTTTGCTTTGTCATTAATACCAGACTCACGATAGTAACTCCTCCATTTCGAGGCGTTTTGGCAAAGCCAATGGTGGACCAGGGGGAATCTCCCGGGCAAGGTAGTCAATGACAGCAATCAGTTGATCCCAATTACAGTCGTCACGTGAAAATGGAAGTAACCCGATCCCGAACTCATGAAAATAGCTCTCCAAACTGCGTGCGAGTTCCAAGTCGTGCGTGAAAAAACCCTGCAGAACGTAGTGTCTTGGTTCCTCATCAGTTTTTGGCTTCCGGATCCCCTTCTGAACAATGTACTCAAGGACTTCCATCTCATTAAGGCCATAACCAATGAATAGGACATTCTTCAACTGGAAAAGCGTTTGTAGAAATGTCAGGAACGCATTTTCGTGATTCTCTTTTCCATCAATTCTATGGCTTGAATAACAATCGAGGTAGTCGACAGTCCTTATCACCATGCTATCTCGATCACGGATAGAACCATGTATGTGGAACACTGCATTCGGGACGTCCAGGTTCTCAACAGAGATATCGTTGCGTTTGTAAAAGCAATGGCGTGTTGTGCCAAGTGGCAGTGACTGAGAAGGTGCCAGATCATCAGCCCGCAAAGGTTCTGGTGGAATTTGGTCCAACCAATCATCATAATTTGTCGTAACAAAAGTAGTTGCCAGTCTTGAGAGGTTCGCATAAACCTCATTCCCGATTTTTTTCTTGGCCCCGGACGGTGTCAGCAATTTCTTGAAGTCGATGCGAAGATTGTGCTGCTTTTCAAGCTCCAGAGCCACAGACAACTTCACCCGAGAAGAAAGAGGCGCAATTTGGGCAAGTTGGGCATGATTCAACTTCCCTTTTTCAACAAAAAAATTAAGAGAGGCATCGGCAAATTCACACCAGTTTGGGCAGCCTCCGAGTTGAGAGACCCCTGCGCCAATAAACGGAATGAGCTTTCTCTGAATCGCTGCGAGACGGAGCGATTCAGGAATATATTTGGGGATGGGTTCGATCTTTTCTATCATGTCAGAATGTTACACCTTAAGTTACTTTCTTATCTCGCAGTTTTATCACGACACCGATGCACAGTTCAGCCACTAGGGCATACCCAATAATTGTGCTAATAGATTTTGCACCTTTTCATCCCGAAGTCAATATAATCAAGTGATTAATGTATGTGAAGACTTGTATTTGAAGTTTTGGAGTCCAACGGAAAAAGTAATTCTAACACGTTCAGGAAGTTATTCTTACGTATAGAGGAACAAGACAACTGGGCCATAAGAACGCAGCCTACTCGATGCAGTATTCCCGGATCACCGATGAAGAGTTGAATGTAATATTAGACGATAGATAGATATAAAGGATGTGAATTAAGTGTTATGTCCCCTGAGTTACCCACAGAAATGGAAAACAGCTATTACAGATTAATCACCTCAAACAGGGTGGGATAAATTAAAGCTTACTAATGTTAGCTTTTAAGATTATAAATTTTGTACTCACGTCCGATGGAAATATTGCTCTTGAAATACTCTTCGGTATGTCTTTCTTTAAGGCCCGGTTTATACAATCCCGATTGTCTGAGGAGTTTTTCGGCGGAGATTCCTCGCTCAGTAAGATCAAGAAGCGGAAGAGTTCGGATAGCGGCCGCATCGCAGGTACAGAATATTAATTCCGTCTGCCTGATCAATACGGCAAGGGACTCGATTTCGCCTGCATGTATGGTAAATTTGAAATCGTTAGTGAAATGGTTCAAAAGACATGAAGCCTCTTCGGCAGTGGCGCTCACCTCTTTGATCAGACCTGTTTGGACGTACCTTTCGCGGAACCTGGCATCGATCTTTTCAATATTGCGTTTGAAGTACCTGACTTCATCGATCACAGAACTTGCCGCATAGATCTCGTGCTTCTCCACCAGTTTATCAAGCAGATCACGAGATAAGAAATCGATCAGGATATCGGCGTCAAGAAGCCATAACTTCAACCGCTTTCCCCTCCGATTCCATCATGCCCATGTTTTCGATATGATCATCTATATCGCTGCGGTCAATGTTGATCAGTTCGGCGAATTTCCCCCGTGAAATGAATCCTTTTCGCAGGCAGCGCACGGCCAGTGCATTAAAACGTTCGGACTGCTTTGTTTGCTGTTCCTGTTTTCTTTTCTGCCTGCTGATTTCCGCCAGTTCCTCATCATGTGCCAGCGTATCGGCCATTTCCCATTTAATCAAATTGACAGAGGCAAGACGATATACCAGGGCCTTGGCGGAAACACCGAAGTCCATGGCAATGTCCACAATATCGGAAAAATTGACCTGCTTATTGTTTGCCATGACCTGCTCCAGTTCACGCCGGACCTCATCTTCCGGCAAAAGCAGCATGGAGGCAAAACGATCAGCCTTTTTTTCCACATCCGAAAAGAAGAGCGTATCGTTCATTTCATCCAGAGAAAAAACTTTCCACAGAATCAGATGGAAAAGTTCGTGCGCCAGATCGTAATTCTGCCGCCACGACACTTCGTTGGCATTGATCACAACCGCTTTACCCATGTCAGGATGAACCATGGACGCGGCCGATCCATAAGCAAGAGGATAGTAGAGAATCTTTACGCCATAATCCTGTTCCAAAACCTTCTGGAGCGAACATGCCGGTCTTTGACCTAATCCCAGAAGATTCCTCGTTTCCTTTGCCAGACGATTAATGGCTTGATTGGAATTTATGGATTCGCGCGTTACTTCCATAAATCCCTTTTCCGACTTGATGCCGAGCAACTTCTCCAGCACATGATATTGCTCACACAAGGAGAATATCTCTCGCTGTGCTTGCTTCTTCTGCTCTTCGGCTTCAGGTGGATTACGCCACAGAATAGGGCATTCCGACTGCGATGCTTGTTCCGCCAGGAAGTCACTCAGATTGTAAAAATAAATCCGGGCAAAACGGGCCAGTTCAGAAACCTTTACCTCTCTTTGCCCATTTTCGATACTACTCAGTGTTTGATAACTTGGAAATCCAAGACGGGTCGCTGCATCACCTAATGACAAACCTGTTGTTTCACGGGCGGCTTTAAGACGTAAAGCAAGTTCCTCTCTTGTCATAGAGCCTCCTTTCTGTTTGGAAAACATGTTAAATAATTTTATATAATATGTCAAGAATATAATTAAATATTATATATACAAATAAATTATATACTTAGGAATAATATAAATGTTGAATATTATCAATATATTATACAAGCTTACAATATATTGTATCCATGCTATTGACAAGCACTATATGTAGTGGTATGATTTTTTACAAAGAAAACCCCAGTCTTTGCAGAGAACTGGGGTTCCGGTTGAAATTGCCCATAAGGCTTTAGCTTAGATTTAATTGAGACGTAGCATAGACAGGAAGTTTTCGTCAAGCGAAATCCCAAGACCATCTTTCCCCTAAGGGTATATTTTAATTTATGCCGGGGAAAGAGAGGTGATAGGAATGGCTAAAAGCAGTGCTCAGAAGATTGGGAGAAGGGCCGATAACGGAAGATTCACTACTGTAAAAAAAGCTCAGCAAGATCCGAAGCATCATGTAGTGGAAACTATTAAAAAGAAGAAGTAATTTAGCAGGGGCTCTGCTTGTAAAATGGCAGAGCCCCTTTAATTTTACATTCACAAACGATATCTTTCTGACTAAAAAACCCTCCAAATTTGAGTACCATCACTTTCGGAAATTTCGATTTCTTCTGAAACAGGTTGGGATTCAGTTAAAATCATAAATTATTCATACCTATTTAACTTTAACCTGGCCATTCATTAGCATGGGGAGAAGCCAATCCCGGAGTTCGGAAAGATTATTAGTTTCGATTTGATTCTTTGCATACATCTTAATAGTCGAGCCTAAAATAATACCGAATGATTCCGCTACTTGTTCATTGTAAACAACACGATATTTCATCATGACTTTTGGAGTAACTCTCTTATGACTATTTGAAGTGCCAGCGGCAGATTGAGTGCAATAGGTAACGAAAGAAGCATCACGAGCAATCATGAAAAGGTAGTTTTTCTTGCCTATATTTTTTTCACGCCATACAACAAATTCAGTCGATGAAATCAAATCTGATTCATCGGTTGCATAAATTACCCGACTAAACCATGGGTTCAATTTAGAAACGAGAACATCTGTTTTTCTAATTTTAAATTTATTACTAAGTATATCAATACCTTTTTCAGATTTATATGAACCGCAAGCATCAAAAGCTGGGATACTATAATGCTTATACTCTTTATCGGGTATAGCTATAGGATTAACCTGTTCGTTGCTTACTTCTGTTAATTCGTTGAGACTTTTAACTTCCCACCCCTCCGGAATCTCCCGTTTCAACTCCGCATGCCATACCATTTTACCGCCACTGGATTTGTATGGCATGCCGTTCTTATCTGGAAAATCAAACTGCACAAACCAAAAATCGTATAACGTTTTAGCCATTGCTTCCAGCGCGGCATTAATTCGGTTATTGAATTCGATTTTGGAATCGAGGGCATATAGAACGGCGACAATTTTATCCTGATATTTCTTTTTGGGAATCCTAAAATTCAATGCCGTTAAATAATCAATATTAATGTTATCTTGAATACTACCAGAAGCAGAGTTTTGAATCGATTTTTTTATATAGGTAAATACATAATGCATGAATAGTTCAGATGATTCGTTTGGATACGCGTTGAAACCAACAACACTATCTGGAAAACACATTGGATAACCGAGTAAAGCAGTTTCCGCGATATTTGCAGCTATTGTAATACATAACGTATTATTATCCCATAATCTACTTTGTTTTAACCCAAAATCATTGTACATTTCTGAATGGCTATTAATGAACAAATTTGCAGCTTTAATTTCCCCAGTCTGAATAAAAGGGTACTTTCCATCCACAAATAATTTTTTATCATTTCTTGGTCTATGTTTTGATTTACCTCTACTGAATTCACCTAACCGATTAAGAGGTTTTTCCTCCCAGTCAGCGTTATATTTTGAGTCATTATAAATCATACTTCAACCCCGCCAACTGCTTCTTAACCTCATTCTCAAGCCTTTTTGATTCTTTAAATATTTTATCGAGATTGTTCTTATATCCATTCATCTTCGCCTCAAATTCGTCCGGCGTAATATCTTTATATTCTATCTTCACATCAAAATACTGGCCTGCACTCAGCGAGTAATTTTTCTCTTTAATCTGCTCATATGAAACCACGACGGCAAAATCTTCTACAGTTTTGTGTCCATGGAATGTTTTAACAATTAAGTCTTCTTCATTCGGAGAGAGCAATGTTTTCTGGTTTTTCCCGTCTTTAATAGTTGTGCCAAGTTTAGAGGCATCCATCAACACAATATCGCCTTTGGTATTGGCCTTATCCAAAAAAAGAACCGAAACATTGGTGCCGGTGGTAGCAAAAATATTACTCGGCATGGAGACCACACCGCGAAGCATTTTTTCTTCTACCAGTTTTGTCCGGATTTTTTTTTCAATCCCACTTTGAGCTGTAATAAATCCGGTTGGTACAACAATTGCGGCTTTCCCCTTAGCAGAGAGTGAAAACATTATATGTTGAATAAAGAGCAAATAGATGGCCATTTTATCTTTATCTTTATTAGGTATTTTAGGAATGTCCGCAAAAAAGCGATTGTGGTTCTGTTTTGTATCCAAGTCGTCGCGGTAATCGCTGAAATCTATTTTGAAGGGCGGATTAGAAACAATGTAATCAAAGTTCATCAGCTTGTCGCCGGTTTTATGATACGGCGTGAGCAGGGTATTACCTTGAATAATATTGGGGATGGAATGCACGAGGTTATTCAAAATCAGGTTTAACCGTAACATGCTTGATGACTTTTGCGAAATATCCTGTGAGTAAATGGTACAGCGATCTTCGCCGATGGCATGAGCAAGGTTCATGAGCAATGTCCCGGAACCAGCCGCCGGGTCGTAACAGGTTACATTACTCACCGGCTTATCTACAAGAATTGAAGCCATGATTTTAGCAACGGCATGGGGCGTGTAGTATTCTGCATATTTCCCGCCACCATCTTTATTATAATCTTTTATCAGGTATTCAAAGATTGTAGAGAAAAAGTCAAATTTCTGATGGAATATTTTTTCAAAACTAAAATTTATCAAATGGTTAATGAGAGCGCGACAGAAGTCATCACGCTTTGAGCTGTCTGTGATGTAATTACTTAACTCGTCAAACAGAGTAATTTTTGCGCCAGTTCCGGTCTTAACTGAAAATATTTCATTATTAAAAATGGCTATATCCCGCAGCGTATCATCAAAGAACTTGGCATATTGTTCTTTGTTTTGATTGTTAAAAAGGTTGGATAAAAAATGCTCTCTTTTCAGTTTTGCGCTATCGGGACTCATTTTTAACAGTAGCATCTCATATTGTTTATCCGAATAGCCTGCAATCTTCTGTTCCCAATTCGTGGATTTTTTTAATTTGGCATCTAATTCTTTCACTTCATAGCCAAACTTGTCGTTCATAAATTTATAGAGAAATACCTGGGTAATGATTTTAAATTCATTCCCGTCATTCCCCAAACCGTAAGATGCACAAACACCCTTAAGGTTATCAATCAGCTCTTTTGTGTCAACTGTAAAATCTTGTGTTACCATGCAGAAGCTCCCTGATATTCGTTCATGTATTCCTTTGCCACACAGGTGTTGATATACCGTGCTGAATCAGGTTCCAGCTCTACTCGAACTTTATTAAATCCATCAATCACTATCGGCATCAGCCTATGTGCAAAATAACTTTCATTTTCCAGTACCTTAGTATTGAGCAGCACTATATCATCAGTCTGTTTTTTTATATCCATCAATGTTTCGTGAATTGTACTCTCTTTTTTTGTGATTGTTCCTTTTTCTAAAATCCTTTTATGTATTCGAGCATACTTAGCATCATTTTCGTACTTTGCCTTCAATAGATTATTCTTGCGGTTAAGCTCTGATACTCTGTCATATATCTGCCGTAAAGAACCAATATTCTGCTTCATTTCTTCCTGAGTTATTTCGTCAAGATTCTTTTTTTCAAAAAGCCTTTTCAACTCATCATACAAGGTAACAAATACAGGGTCTTTCTGATCAAAATTACCACCTAAGGCCTCTCTTGCTTTACGCAGCATATCTTTAAGTTGGTCGGCAATAATCATTTCTTCTTCGGAAACTTTTCGGAACATGAAAATTACATTTTCCAATGCTACATTCAGCAGATTGGCAGTATCAGCACTATTTTGAATAGTATTTTTCAGGTTCAACAATTCCAGATGGCGCACCGTTTCATTAAGCAGCTGATTCAGCTTTTTGAAATCCACCTTTTCTAATAGTTCAAAATACCCGTATAGCCGGATTATATTATATAGGTTTCTGGCATTCTCCAAGGCTTTCTTAATTTCTAAAACCTTCTCCCGGTCTTCAATCAGGCTTATTTGTTGAGAGAATATTTCTGCATTATTTAAATTATAATGAAACAGCTTTTCTTTGATGTCTCTGATTTCTTCTTCTATCTCTTCCTTTGATTTAAAGAGATTGGAATAGTTTTTCATTTCATCGCCGAGTTCGGCCTGTAATTCTTCAAAATATGCTTTATTGGTCGCGTCGAATTCTTTGCGGATATCGGCAAAATCAACTATAAATCCATATCTGAACTTTTTATAGGGACGATTGACACGTGTAAGCATTTGCAGCAGATTATGATCTTTGATTATGCGGCCAATATATAATTTCTTTAATCTTTTTGCATCGAAGCCGGTAAGAAGCATGTTGTAAACAAATAGCAAATCTATTTTCCCATCTTTAAAGTCGTCAACTTCATCCTTGCGTTCATCCTTCGAGCCAACATCATATAATATCAACGATGCTGTTAATCTTCTTTTTTGATCATTCTGATATAACCCGTATTCAACTGGTGGCTCAGCAACTTTTAGATATTCGGTTGATACTTCTTCTACTGTTTGCTGCTGGGGATTGTATTTGGCAATAAATATTTGAAAGAGTTTTCTGGCCTGCTCTGCGCTATCGCAAACTACCATCCCACCAATGGAGTAGTCATTGAAACGGATTCTGCTTTTTATAAAGTCCTGAACAATGTAATCAAGCATAGGTTCGACAAATCTCTCGTGGGCGTATATGATGCGTTTATCCACGTCTCCCTTTAGAACCTCAACCTCTTTTAATGCCTGGGCAAGTTGAATCTTATAATTAGTCTCTATTCCTTCCCGGATAAGTCGCAAAGTATAGCCATCGGCAATAGACGCATTGTAATAATATTTATGGATATAATCGCCAAAGGTGTCTCGCGATTTCCTGTCGGACAATATCAAGGGCGTACCCGTCAATCCTATAAGAATAGCATTCCTGTCGGAATTATATAAATTTGCTAAAAAGCTGCCGGTAGGATTGTAACTCCGGTGGACTTCATCAAGGAAATAAATCCTCTGAATATTGATGTCATAATCATTGACCTTCAACACATCAGTATCATCTTTAAATTTCTGGATATTAACAACTGTAATTTCCCGTTCGCCGGAAAGGTTATGAATTGCCTGTTTCAGTCTAAAATCCTTAAGTAATGCTTCCTTGGAATCAACAGTGTGTACCGACAAACCTCTTATGGCAAACTCTCGTTTAGCCTGGTGCATCAGGTCGATGCGATCAACAATAAAATAGAACTTTGGGATAATGCCCTTTTGCTGGAAATAATCTGTTAAATAATGAACATTATAGTAGGCGAGAGCTGTCTTTCCACTTCCTTGCGTGTGCCAGATAATGCCTCTTTTAGTGCCGGTATCAATTTTTTGCTCAATTGCCTTTGTCGCAAATAGTTGCGGGTAACGCATTATATGTTTTTCCAGACCATTTGTTTCTCGTACATAGGCGATACAGTGTTTTAAAAGCATTGACAGCCGGACTTTGGAAAATAGCGACGTTAAAATCCTATTTGTCGGAGTATCGGGTTCTTTATTGGTTATAAACTCTGGTGAGTGTTTAATTGCAGAAAGGTTATTGTCTTTTAAAACAATGTTTTCAATTTCATCACCTTCTGGTTTAAGAATGTATTGTAAATTAAATTGTTCTTCTTCTCTGAAGCAATTAAAATTTGCTTCATTATATGAAGTTGAAGAATAAAATGCGCCTTGAATAGGTTCTATTGATTGGTGATCATATTCCATGTTGTTAGAAAAAACGAGTACTTGTGAAATGTTTATAAATTTTCTGAACTTCTTATTCTTAAAACGAATATTGATACGGTCTCTTTCTGCTAAAATTCCTTCGTGATTATTGGGTTTCTTTACTTCGATAAAGACAAGGGGCATTCCATTTATTAGAAGAGTAATGTCCGGTCGAAATTCATCATCACTATTTTTGCAGATCAGTTCCGTTACAACATGAAAAGAGTTGTTCTTGAAATCGTTAAAATCTATTAGCTTAATGCCTGAGCTGTTTGTAAGCATTTTGTAAAAAGCTTCGCCCAAATCCTCATTATCCAGAGCCAGAGAGATATCTTCTAATAAGCGTTTAATATCAATTTCTTCAACATCCGGATTTATTTGTTTGATGCTTTCTGAAAACAAATCAGTGAAGATATTTGTAGTTTCATCTCGTTTTGCATTAGCAAGCGATAAGTAATTGTATCCCAATCTACACAAATGTAGGATGGCAGGAATTTTCACTCTAGTATTTTCATTAAAGCTCATGCCTTATACTCCCAATAATCCGATTTTAGGCCCTAGTCAGTTATACAATTAATATCTGAGCTTTGTTTTTCGAATCAATGGTTTGTAAAATAGCACAACTTCCTTTTTTTGAAAGAAAAATATTCCATCATTATCAGCGAATAACTGATCAGCAAAAAAAAAAAACGTGGAACAATAGTGGTATAAAATAAACTTAATTTTATGCCTGCCTGCTGGGGATAGCGATGAGGAGTGATTATTTGAACGTGTTTTTAGATTGAAATATTACTGTAAATCGCCATCTGAAACTTTGGTGACTGTCCTGATCACCGTTCGGATGGCGGTATTACCGACCTGAATAGTTATCAAATGCATAAGCATCAATATTGCAGCAGCGGCCCAAAATATCCTTTTCATAAAATGGAGCATCCTTTTAAAATACAAGTAAACTTAGTTAGCTTATATTTGCCCACTAATTAGGCAATTTGCTATTTATTGTTTGGTGTAAAGCTATTGCGTCATCAAATAAACACAATCCAGGTGGGCAAAAGTGACCTCTTAAAATCACTTGTAACGAGACTTTATTAAGACATATCAATAAAAAGCATTATTATTTTGTTTATTTTTTTGTCAGACTTTTCTGATATATCGTTTTATAGTCAGTTAGCTCATCTTTGCTATTTGCAAGTGCAGAATCTATATATGTTCTTCCATTTTTACAGCACAGAATATAAGAGATCTGGTCTGCTTCGTCTTTAGCCTCAATAATTTCGACCAAATCGGAAATTCCATAATCATCTTCATTGTCGCAGCGTGTAGATAGAAGAGTTATCTTGCTATCCTTGATTATCTTTTGATTAATAAATCTTAGGGTGTCTATCACTGAACCCAATATGTATCTGTTCACTAAAGTTTCACCCTCTTCTATTTCAATTTCTGCATCAACGAGAAATATATTTCCATTTGCACTAAGTTCGACTAGTGGATAACTTATTATCTCTGTGCCTCCCCATTTGATTCTATGAATTTCCCAGTCATTTTGAACCTCAAAATAAATTATCATTTTTTCTCCTATTTATGCTTTTTCTATATACCGTTTAGTTACAGTTCAACCGACAATGCAGTATCGATTTTCTGCTTAGCCATGACATTCAGGGTTTTGAATCAATGATCAGCCAGGTTTATGTATCTATTTATTTTATTTAGCATTACCCAGTATTGGTATTATGTCAAGATAATATAACACTAATACAGGGTTTATCATGCCTGAAAGACCTTCTATAGTTCCTACATGGAAAATAAACAAAATAATAAAAAAGCACTTCTTGGCCGGAGGATTCGAGAGATAAGAACGGCGAAAGGCCTTACTCAGGAGAAATTGGGTTCAAAAGCAGACGTCAGTTATAAATTTGTGGGCGAAATTGAACGCGGTCTGCAAAACCCTTCTTTTGACACACTGGAAAAGATTGCCGGAGCACTAGATGTTGAGTCTTTTGAATTGTTTCGTTTTGAACATGAATCCACAAATCGAAAAGATATTGAAGCTCGGATGGCGAAAATTGTAAAAGGTATATCAGAAGATGACCTGCGACAATTATTCTTTGTCCTTCGAGGACTTTACCCGCATATCTAATATTTTAATATGCGTTAGAAACGGCCTAAACACCCCCTATAGATTTATTTGGATGGTTCACTGGGTGTGGATCTAGATTAGTTCTTATACAAAAGAAGAAATAATGTATAATTTTGATCTGATAAGATGGCCTTATAATGCCCATGTTTTGTTTTATAGCGATTAGAATTGGGCTAAAAATTATACAATAGTTGTAACTGTATAATTTAGAAATTATCTATCTGAGAATCTTTTTCCTCAAAATATATTTCTTAAATGTTAATAATTTACAAAGAACAGAGAAAATGTAGACATATTTAGCATTTATGCGTGATATTTTCTGGAAGGATGGACTACCAGGAATTGTAGACGGAATATTTTCAGTGTTGTGGACATTTGATGTGGCGATACAAATAAATACTTGCGGCGTAAATGAGCCAATCCGTATTGCTGTGATACAGGGCATGAAGGATAATATGAGTGCAAGAATGCTAACCGATCCTGAGCCACAAGAATACCATCAAGCTCTATCGTATATGAAAATATCAATGCAAAAGTTGGCCGATTCACACAAACAAGAAGATTCAACATACCCAGTCCCTACTTTTCAAAATCAATAAAATTAATTTTCACTCAAACTGAACCACTACCGGAACACCTGTTCTATTGACATTTCATTGATATCGCTTTGTTGATTTGATATAAATCTGTAAAGGAGGGAGAAAATGAAAGCCAACGAAAAAGTCGATCATGATTTATTAAACCTCACCGTGTTTTTTTTAAAAGCCGCCACAAAATTGACTCTCGATGAAACCATCCGCAAAGCCCAGAGGCTTATCAGCCAAATCGAAGAGGAAATAAAACCGGGGCAACGCGAAGAAAACCGTATGTTGAAGCGTGACAAAAAACATGTGGCGAACCTAATCAAGGTCCAGAAGCGGAGCATAGAAGTATTTGGCAGTACCGCGGCCGCCGAAGAATGGCTTCAATCGGAAGTTATTGGCCCAGGTCCCCAAACTCACATGGAATTGATGATCTCCGATAAGGGGATTGACCAGGTGCTGAATGAGCTCGGCCGCATTGAACATGGACTTATATCCTGAGCGCGCACAATACCGCTGGAGGTTGAGCATGCCGCTGAAGAATGATCGTTATACCTATCTCCTAACCTGGTCTGAGGATGATCTGGCATACGTAGGTTCGTGTGTTGAATTTCCAAGCCTGAGCTGCCTGGACAAGACACCTGAGGCAGCCCTGAAGGGTATCCGGAAAATTGTTCAGGGTATCATCAAGGATATGAGCCAAACTGGAGAAGTGATTCCCGGGCCGATTCGCTTCGGCT
Organism: Deltaproteobacteria bacterium HGW-Deltaproteobacteria-1; assembly: GCA_002840635.1. Lineage (GTDB taxonomy): Bacteria > Desulfobacterota > Syntrophia > Syntrophales > Smithellaceae > UBA8904. The sequence goes on along the minus strand of PHBN01000002.1, from coordinate 20,680 downwards.
CTTCTATAATCTTTAATATTCAGCCACCAAACAAAGTAAGTACCAAACGCAATATTAAGGCAGGTCAGGGCGCTCTAGCTAGGGCAATATGGAAAATAATTAAGCCTGGCGTAGTAATCAAACCTATAAAGGACGTTCCTCTATATTATGCCGATCCAAATCGAAAAGGTATAATCATACGTGAGCTCAATGGGAAACGTGAACTAGGTATCTTCAAGAATGGCAAGTTCAAACAATGCCCATAGTTTAAAAGAAGCTGTCACCGATGCGAGGAACGGTCGTCCAATGGATTGATTGGTTTGGCAATTTGCCTTCTCGAGTCCTTAACAGCCTGAAGAATATCTTTAGTGGAGGCTTGGGTTTTTATACCGGGTATTGCAAAAGGAGAACGAGATTTCTTTTTAAGGACAATCGGAAATACTTCACCTCCGCGCCCTTGGATCATCACATCTTCCTCACGCGCGATATTAAGAATCTCGGCAAGACGCTCTCTTGCTTCCGAATAGGTGTATATTTTCACAATCTCACTCCATGATTTTAATGCCGCTTTTTCTGATAATTTTTCTCATTTTAGTCCTTTTTTTCGGATTTCTCTACCTTTCCGAAGTTGATTAATTACTTTATACGCTTCTTTAAGCCCTTCATCCAAAGCCCTGTTCGCTCTTGCAGTTGCAATTTTAAGTTCGTTAACAGATGCCTTTATGGTTATTATATCTTCGCTTGATCCACTCTCGCAGCGCAAACGGATTAGTTCTGATATGCTCAACCCTGATTTTTTTGCTTCCGCCGTCAACCATTTTTTAAAGTCCTTTGTCACCAAAAAGGTTATCCTCTCCGTTTGTGCCATACATTTAGCCTCCCATTGATATTGTCATTATAATGACGTTATTATAATGATAATGATTGTATATGTCCAGAAAATTCGACAAGGACTTAATAAACCAGGACTAACTATACTATACAAATTATCCGATAATATGATAGGTATTGTTACTATGATAGAAAAACCTTTTTAGATCAATCGTTTGGAAAAGTATGGACAGGGCGGAGCTTTTGTCGGTACAACTTCAGGAATATTCAAAGGGGGAAAACTCAAAAGACATTATATCATCGGGATGTGGTAAACATTTGCGGTTGTAATATATTTTTAACGACCGGTTCGTTTTACCTGTTCAGAAATGATATAATTTACTTCCCAATTATAAACAGATTATCAAAATATAATTATGATAACTTCATAATTTTCTTTCCAAGGTTTGAGGTCGCAATTTGCGACCTCAAACCATTCCCCTCTTTTAACAATCAAAATTTGCATGTAGCGGTCACGAGATAATTCACGGATTCTTATTAACAACAAATCTTTATACAGATACTGTTTTTCGGTATCGAAATTTTGGTATCGAAATTTCGGTATTTGGTATTTCGATCCCCCTGTCATCCCACTCTGCCGAAGATACCAACCCTTTTTCCCGAAGAGGATTTCCAAAACAGGCCTCCCATGAGAAACATTTGCCGTTAATTATCTCATCTTCATTTCTATATTAACGATATATTGACAAATAACCGTTAATTTGTTGGTTTACAAATTGTTCAGGTTTTGAGGTCGAAAAAATTTGACTTCAACAGGAGCAAAGACTTAATTTGAACTTGGTACATTTTTCGGGGTAAATTCAGGATTTGACCTCCACGGCATAAAGACGACTCTGGTATTTGTAAGCGAAATCAAGCTCATCTATCTTCTCCCACCAATACCAGCAGCGATGGATATAAAAAACATTACAATCAAGCTACACAGTTGTATTCATTATCAAATTGTTAGTTCGGTGCGCCGAACTGATAATATAGACAGATTCAGTCTTTTTCTTCGTCATCATTGTTCGAAACAAATGTTTCTTCTACAACCTTAGCCATGCGGGGCACCAAAACCGACAACGACCTACGTAGGCTATCATCGTGCATTCCTCTAATCATTTCCATGGCCATTTCATAGTTTCTGCTATCTTTCATGAACTCCTTTCGAGACCAAAGGTCATTCAAAAGTCGTGTAACGAATGTACGATCATTGTGAGATTTCAAGTATAATATTTCCTCAAATAATTTTTCGCACGGTGAGTCATGCCACTTGATTATTTCAATGCATTCAGGCAAACTCAAATTAATAGTATCAAGAGTAAAACATTTATAATCAATTTCTCCTGTTCTCCGTAAAAAATACACCATAAGTTCCTCATTGTCGAAAAGGCGGTTATTCTTCCTCTTGAAGAGGAAGGTATTGTCATCGCCGTCACAAACGAACAAGGCACATACCATGGTGTTTTTCGCCCGCTGTCTCTGCCATTGGCTGAGCGCCTTCTTTACAGTTCCACCCTCTTTTGCTATCGAGAGAGAGTCAATATACCCCGGCCTCAAGAAGAAAAATTCCGCCTGCTTGTTGGCATCTATTATGAGCCTTACGAGAGTTGTATCCATCCGTCCTAGAGGATCTTCGGGGAAGAACATCTTGATCGTTTTCTGTTTAATAGTTTGCCTGAAGGGATTGCCAATCCCCGTTTGCAAATAGTTGGGATTCACATTCAGGATCGGCGCCATTCTTATCATGCGTCCCATTGAGAGAGTCGCTTTCATTTTCTCGAACTGGGCAATCGCTGATTGGCTGACTCCGAGATCTTCAGACAGCTCAGATTGGCTGATTCCTTGCGCGTCCCGCACCATTTTCAAAAACAACGGTAAATTTTCCATAAGAACTCCTAACTTATAAAATAAGAGTGGTCAACAAATATCACTTGACATAATTCATATTATAATATAAGTTTTTATCACTTGTATAATAAGTATTGAAAGATCGCCATGATTAGAAAAATTACAAACGGTGGCAGGAAAGTGATCGGGAAGTTCCCCAGCCAAAAAATGGGCAGGATGGTGATGTGGGAATCCCAAATCGAGCGCGATTACATATATTTGTTGGAATTCGATCCGGAGGTCATATCTTTTGAAGAACAATCAGTTTGCGTAAGGTACCATGACGACAGGGACAGTAAAATCCATCGATACACCCCGGACTTCCTGGTTACAAGGGTTGGAAACCGGGTCCAGGTTGTGGAAGTCAAGGACGACAAAACCGCAAAAAGTGATGATTGCCGTCAATTGTTTCAACGCGTCGCTCCGGTCATATACCGCGAAGGTTATGAATTCATGGTCGTTACCGACAGCATGATCAGGGAACAGCCCCTTCTCGACAACGTGAAACTACTGCAGAAATATTCCATGATTCCGATTTCGGACAGCCACCTGCTTAGCCTAAACGACATATTATCGAACAGAGAAAACATGCCCTTTGGTGAAATCGTCGGCTTGATGGGCTCACGGGGTTTTTTGAAGCAAGAGGTTTTCGCACTGCTCCGACATGGGATATTGTCACTGGACCTCCGCAAAGAAATTAACAACACCGCTATAGTGACTTGTTTGCTCAATTCAATGAAATGTGGGGAGGAAAAGATATGAACCCTATGGGATTCAAAACAGGACAGCGCATGCTCATCGGCGGAAGAGAGCATATTGTCGATTTGGTTTTGAGCGACGACAGTCTGCGACTAATGGATGTCGCCACCAATACATGCATGAAACGACCAGTTGAGAACCTGCTCGATATTTATTCCCGAGGTGATCTGCGCCTTCTTCACGATCCCCAAACGGAGTTGTTCGCGACCCGGAAAATGGGAACTCTACAAGAGGCCGACATATCAGCTCTCTCTGGCACAGAGAGAGAACAACTAAGAAGGAGACATGCATATGTCAGCCGTATTAAAAAGGGAAAAGTAAAACTCACAACAAGTGAGTTCGATCAACTCGTCAAAGAAATAAGCCATGAGATTAACGATCCGAATCATCCCTCGGGAATTCAGGTATACAGATGGTTCAGGGACTACCATCGGTCCGGCGGCAACGTAAGGGCACTGATCCCCATGTTCAACCGCAGAGGAAATACAAAAAGCCATTTCACGCAAGAGGAACTAAATTTAATGGACGGAATTATCAGGGAACGATACCTTAACCAGCCCCGCACCAGCGTTAAAGTTGTGTACGAGGCCGTCGTCGGAGAATTCGGTCGACAAAACAAACTGCGAGCCGAAAACAAATTGAAGATCCCTTCATATTGGCTTGTCTACCGCGCTATAAAAAAACTGGATCCCTACGAAGTGATGAGATCGCGCTATGGGAAACTGGCGGCGGATCGCCAATTCAAGCCCCAGCAGCAAGGGCCGGAGCCATCCCATCCGTTGGAAAGGGTCGAGATCGATCATACCAAACTCGACCTTTTTATCGTGGACGGCGAAAGGAGGATGCCGATAGGCCGACCCTGGCTGACCTCCGCGATAGATGTTTACTCGAAATGTGTTCTGGGCTTTTATATCAGTTTTAATCCACCTTCCTATTTGTCGGTTATGAAGTGTTTACAGAATGCCATCATGCCGAAGAATTATGTCGAAGAGGAATTCAAGGCGATCAACCAAAAATGGAACACATACGGCCTGATTGGCACACTGGTTGTCGACAACGGAAAAGAATTCTGGAGTAATGACCTCGAAGATGCCTGCCTGCAACTCGGCATCGTTATCCAGTATGCGCCGGTAAAATTGGCCTGGTATAAGGGGACGGTGGAACGTTACTTTAGGACACTCAACATGAGTCTCCTGCATAACCAACCGGGAACTACTTTTTCCAATATTTTCGACAAAGCAGACTACGACCCGATGAAAAATGCGACGATCGACATGCCGACATTGCAACTTATTGTGCACAAATGGGTCATCGACGTGTACAACAGGGAACCCCACAAAGGATTAAAATCTTTGCCATATCTGATCTGGGAGAAGGGGATAGAAATTTATCCGCCATCCCTGCCCGCGAGTGTGGAGGATTTGCGCGTGATGACCGGGATGACGGCAGAGCGGACCATCACAAGATCTGGCATTGAATTCAAGGGTATTTTTTACAATGACGACAATCTAAACAAATTCCGCCGTCAAAATCAGGCGGACGGAAAAGTCAAGATCAAATACGACCCGGAAGACTTGTCCTTGATATACGTAATCGACACATTGACTAAAAAATTCTTCGCTGTCCGCGCCGTCAATCAAAAATACACCAGCGGACTTACACTCTGGCAGCACGATGTCATAAGAAAGCACACGCGCGAACACATAAAGGCAAATTTCGATATGGTGGACTTATGCATCGCGAAGGAAGAAATACAACGCATCGTGGAGGACGCGTGGCATAGAACCGGCAAAAGCGAGACCCGTGTAAAGATGGCCCGGTGGTTGTCGTCAGATAGCCGCGGCGTTCTTGAACGGGAAAAGCCCCGCGTTGCCGATCAGGATTCGACGGAACCCCAGTGTCAGGGAGACCAGTCCATGGTCGAGATGATAAAGAAGGAGTCCGGTCTGCACAAAGGAATTTCAGATTTACCGCAAACCACAATAATTAAAGCGGAAACGGGCAACGAAACAAATGTTTCCAGTGTCGGTAAGGAGGACACCATGACGATTGAAACAATAAAACAGAAGGGTAAGAAAAAAGTTGGGGCATCAAGAAAAAAGGGGCAAAAAAACAAACAAACGGAAGATGTGCAGAATCCCGCGACAGTAAAGGCGAAAGAAGATCCTTCGGAAAAGCTCGACCTGACAGGCTGGGAATTAGGCTATGTCAAGCGGTAGGAAAGGAGGGAGTATGAGATGCGACAATACCAGGCAGTGGAAGAAACAGGGATGTCGATCAACAAAAAGATAAGACACATAGAAAACACAATAGTCCTCTCTCCATCCTTCAAACAGGCAATAGCCATGATAAGGGAATGCCATGAAAGGTCGAAACTCACGACCGAACCGAAATGCATGCTGCTCATAGGCAATACAGGGTATGGCAAGACCACCATAGCTAACCATTACGTGGGGCAATACGCGAGGGTGGTCTCCAAAGACGGAACCACCGTTCCCGTGTTTTACTCGATGATCCCGTCGAACGCAACCATCAAGGGCCTAGCATGCAGGCTCCTTGAGGACCTCGGCGACCCCTTGTACGACAGAGGGACGACAATCAACATGACCAGCCGACTTTGCAGGCTGATAAAAGAGTGTAAAGTCGAACTAATTATTCTCGACGAGTTTCAGCATTTGATCGACCGAGACTCCGACAGGGTGTTGAGGTCAACGGCCGACTGGCTGAAAGACGTCTTAAACCGAACAAAGGTCCCCATAGTGCTGATGGGCATGCCAAATGCCAACTCAATATTGACGGTAAACCCCCAACTCATGAGAAGGTTTGCGAATATATGTGAACTCAAGGCCTTCAACTGGAATCCAGTGAAAGAGCGAGACGATTTTCTCCGGTTCTTGATCATGATAGAGAAAGCAACATTTTTTCCACAGCCATCGATTCTGCATTCGAATGAAATTGCATTGCGGATATTCTGTGCCACAAAAGGAGTAGTATCGTACATAAAAAAATTGATCAGCAAAGCTGCTGAAATCGCTTACGTGAAAAATCTCGATCGCGTAACCACAGAAGCGCTTGCCTTAGCCTACAACGATGAGCTCGCATTGAGCAACACGATGTCCAATCCCTTCCTGGTAGACCATGAAAACCTAAATATTCCATCGCTGGAACAGTCATTCCACAATTCATCCGACGCCGCAAGGCACGGAGGCAAAAGACGCGTGGCGGAAATACTGCGCAGGTGAACACCCACATGGCAGAATCTTTAAAACTATTAAGGACACCAAGACCCATGCCAGATGAGAATTTTCTGGGTTACGTTCTGAGGATCTCAGAAATCAACGGGTATGAAAATCCCCAGTGGCTAATAAGCAAAATTGTCCAGAAGAAGCTCTTCACAAACTATTTTACAAAATCCATAGATATTTCCCCTCTCGCACCGTTTTTTGGTGTCTCTGTCAATGCCTTGAAGGCGCTGATGTATCAACCAGCTTCAAGACGGGGAAGCACCTCTAATGTAAAATTGATTTCTTGTGGTGGAGTAATAATGCGCTGCCTTCTAAGGTTGGCGCATCCGAAGATATGTCCGGCATGCATCCGCGAAACCGGATACATACGCTGGGCGTGGGACCTTGTTCCGGTAACCATCTGTCCCAATCATAAAATAGTCCTTCTGGACAAATGCCCCAACTGCAGGAAGGCTATATCATGGAACAGGAGGGAGCTTGGCGCCTGTCGATGTGGGTGCAATTGGCTCGACATATCTCCGCCCATCGTTGAAAAACATGAAACGTCACTCTCCCTGTTGATATACCAGCTTTGCAACTTGACGACAAATACTTACGAAGATAGTGAATCGATTAATGCACTCTCCAGACTCAGTCTGGAAGGCGTAACTTCCGCAATTTTTGCAGTGGCAAGTCGATATGATCGTTATGGTATGCATTATAAAGGATCGATTCTGACAAACTCACAAATTCACCAGCTTCTCTTGAAAGCTTATCACGTTTTTGACGATTGGCCGAACAATTACTACGAATTTTTAGAACATATCAGAGGCCAGAACCCAAATATCAGGACACCCAGAGGGATAGGAAGAGAATTTAGAGCTTTTCACAGAGCATTGCACAATGAATTAACATCCAAACAATTTGATTTCATGAGAGACGAGTATAAGCACTATTTGATGAATCGCTGGGACGGTGGCTACTTTTCCACTGACTCTCTCAACCGAAAACACATTGTCTCTGAAAACTGGTTGATTTCCAATCACAGTATCTGTTTCACTCACCGTTTTCATACGTCTGGTCGAAAAACTGATATCGATGCGGAATTAAATTATTTCGGTGAAAAAAAACCGATAGAAAAGAGATTTTTAATCAGACCGCAACGCACATCTACCAAGACTGAAAGCAGGACTCTCCTTCTATTTAAGGATGTAACTGAACGATTGGGCATTGGCAAAAAAGTATTGTCAGATTTAATACAATTAGGTTGTGTACGACCTAAACAAGGGCCAGGTGTTGATCATCGCAAAAGCTGGAAATTTGATATCGAAAACATAAAGGATTTATTGAGAGATATTGAGTATAGAATTTTTGATAACGATGATATGGATTCATCGAAAGAACTAAGATTTCAGGCAACAGCCAAAAGATTCTCTCCTCTGCACTTTCGGGCACGCTACTTTGTGCAATTAATTCGCAACGGTGAAATAGTTCCTTTTGGAAAAACTAACGAAGAAAAAAACGCAGGTTTTGTTATCAGCGAGAAACAAATCAGAGATTGTTGTGCAATGGAGAACAAGGCCGGGAAAGAAAGGTTTCTCACTCTAAAGAAGGCAGCAGAAATACTGAAAGTCAAAGAAGAAACAGTGCATTTCTTTATGAAGAGGAGACTGTTGCAGAAGATCAAACAAGTTAGCAAGAAGGGTCGCCATTATATTACCAAAATTTCCTTCCAATCGTTGAATAAATTCATTGCCACAACTGTTTTCGCAAAGGACATCGTAAAGGTATGGAATGTGTCGCCTAGTCATTTGATTAACTGTTTAGATAAAAAGGGCATAATTCCTATGTGGGGGCCATCCGGGTATGAGGGTAGTTATAAACTGTATGTTTATAAAAAATGGGATATTGCATTGGAGTTACCTCTTTATTATTATATTTGAAGGTAAGTGGTCATTTCCTCTGGAATGCATTAATTGTCCCGACTTACACTTGACTTAACAGACATTGTCCAATTAAGTCCTATCTCAGCAATCTCTTCCACCTACCTAATATTCGATGACTGCCTGTGGCTGGATTTGATGATTACTTGAAAGGTAGTAGTATATTCTAAGAAGCTGATGTTTTGTTTGTTTCAGCTATTGCACTCGTTATCGTCTTTACACCTTATGTCAAGAAAACTCCATCCAACGACATCTTATAGCTATTTTTTAAAGTATCATGTCAACCATGTTCATTCCGCACCGAACTTGAATGGCGTATAGTCACCTTGTTTTCTGGCTACCAGTATGTCCCGTATGAACTCAATCGGAAGATCCGGGTTATTGAGAGCTGCTCTCCCTATCTTGGCTCCATGAATTACCCGTAAGGGGACTGTACGAAACTCCGCCATCACTTTTTCTTTAACTTTCATGATTTTCCACTACTGTCCCAACGTTTTCATTAAGTTCATTTAGCTATTTAATCAGGAGATGCAGTCCATAACCGATGGCAAAGATCAGGGTATTATTTGCTATCAACTCAAACACTCCTATGAAAACTTGTTCCCAGAAGATTGTCGGATGTTTCTCATAATCGATCTTGTTATTATGTTCTACACTTTTGGTCCTATCTTTAAAGAGTCCAAATAGCCAGACAATGCCAAGCATTTCCAGATAACTTGCATTATTGACATTTAGGATGCGCGTGACAAACCAATTAAAATAACACATCGCCACAAATGCAGTATATAGCCCGAGCACGAGCCATATAGTAATCATTATGACGGATACTTTAATTTTATTCATTTGCTGTATTATCCATTATTATCAGGTAAAATTCAATTAAAAAAAGGCTCAGTTTTTTCAGGCAGGGACAAATGGTTATTCCTATATCCATATATTGCTATACAAATATAGGAATATAGGAATTTACTCGGGGCACCTTTTCTGTTGAACACTACATCGTTGTTTTGGTAAAAAAACACCAAACTGAAAACTTATTTGTTAAGCAAACATTAAGGTTATTGTGAAAGTATTTCTTTCACAACATAAAGAAATAACATCAGTAAAAAATTTTACACACTCTCTTACAGTAAGGCAGCGGCCAGCAGCAGAAGCGGAAAATCAGTTATCAGCCATTCGCATCTTTCATCCTGTAAGTCGCATCCAATGTCCAAAAACTCAACCTTACAACCAGTACTTTGTGGATGATTCTGAAGAAGAAAATAGGGACGCCTATTGCTGACGCCACCTACAATGTCGCAATACTGTTGTGTCTGGTTAAGTGTTTCTTTCCAATTGAAAGGTTTACGACCAAGCTCACTGGCGGCAATGGAGCGCAGCGGAATTGCCGTCCGAGTGAAGCGCCTTGTTATGTGCTGGTATCATGCTCGGTCTTTTGTGGTTTTATATAATTTTCTATTCGTTTATTTCTTGACTTAATAAAATTTATTACTCCTTTTTTGTATAATAGATATTGGCCAATATCTGAAAATGTTGGACGAGTTTTGAAGCCATCAAATGGCAAATAAAATCTAATATCACTATTTTCATCAATCAAATCATCCAATAAGAAGAAATGGATGTAGCCCATAAAATCGCTAAACAAATCGAAGAATTCTTTATATCTCAATAAACTGGAATAAAGAGGATTCTCTTGGCCCAGATAAAAAAGACGAATACATTCTAACGTTAAGTCAAATCTATCATCAATTAAACTATTTACTCCACGCGCCTGATTGATTGTATGCTTGCAGTCAATTCTATTTGGGAAAACAATATAAGCTCCAATAGTAGAACCTGTATCAAAAAGTTCATTTACTTCTCTGGGAATTTGTTCTGTAAGCCACTGCTTCCTCTTATGATTTTTATACAAGTGTGTTATGGCATCGCTACCAAAAAAAAATTCTCCAAGTCCTGATTTATGATATAAATAAGCATCATTTTTATTGTCAAATAATTCAAATAGGCTGCCATTTGGCAATGGTTTACTCCATAGCATCTTATGGTATCTACGAAGTGTTGGACTGGTGCTGTCAGGGTCACCGCCATTTGAATCGGAGTAGAAATTAAAATTTGTGTCAATTATCAATTTGTCCCATCCCATTTAAAAAACTTTGTCTAATTGTTGCTTTCGTTGAGTGTCCTAAGCTGCTGTATCTATTTGAAAGGTGTAACGAAAAGTTAAGCCGGAGCGACCCACAGGACCGCGATCAGACTTAGCGATGGGTTATGTGATATTTAAAACACCTTTGCATTTTGGATATCTTGAACATCCCAAAAACTGTTTTCCGGCATTTTGACCATTTTTCGTTTCTCTCAACACCATGGGGCTACCGCATCTTGGGCACGTATTTTCCTTCTTCTTTTCGCTTACGATATGGTTGACATGTTTTACATGCTCGCTGTTGGTTTTAAATGAGCGCGTTAACATGCCGGCGCCGATTTTACTTAAGATTGCATCAACCTCTGTTTCAGAGAGGACAGGCTGTATTTTTGATTTGATAAATCGAACATAACCGCGGCCATATGTTACATTTTCTGGCATTTCCGTTTTGAAAGTGCTGTCTCCAACAAAAACAACCAATGAATGAACCTGCTGATCATTCAGTCCAAGAAGGGATTCAAGAGTTTTTAGGTGCTTGTAGTTTTGGTGAAGAGGGTTTTGGAATTTAGTTGAATGCTTGTATATCTTTTGAGTCCACGTCTGATGGTCAGGGTCACCATAAATCCACCCTTTCATATTTTTTGTTTCAACCACGAATACGCCATATTTTGAAACAATAATATGATCAATTTGAGTCGTTCCATTTTCGGTTGGTAATGTCACATTTTTGATGAGATGGTATACATGCTTATCTAGAAACATCCTTGCCAAGATGTTTACTATGAATTCGCCCGTTATGCCTTTGAACCGAGAAGATTTTATTATAATTACCAAAATTATGATTAGTATAAAATACCATGTCGCACCTATAAATTGATTTATAATTGAAGAATAATTCATTCTAGATTCTCACCTTCCCCACATAACAAATAATTCATCCGGATCGTACGGATCGGTTGTATTGATTTTGTTAAAAGTTTTTGTTCATATGTCAATTTAGATGGAACCCTGCCTTTATCTCATTCGGGTTTTAAATTCATTGGAGATACTTCTTTGAATCCCTGGGCTTTTGCAGCGTTGATGCAGGCCTCGAATCCTTGGCGCAGATGATAGCCACTAATGGCGCCACTCTTTCCGTTTGCCTCGCATATCACCTTCTCTCCCTGCGCATTGATCAAGGTGGTCTTGTAATGGGCACAACCTACAAGAACGGTAACAATGAAAATAGCTAAGATTATGTTTTTAATTTGCATACCGTTGTTTCCTCTTAGATATTGTATTTAGTCTATGTTTTTTACTTTTATCGAAAATATTACCCAGAACGCACCGATTGGCTGTGTTGCCTTTGTTAAACGCTTTATTTTTTGTTCGTCCCAATGTCCCCTCAAACTATGGACTATCATGATCTAAAATATTCTTTTAGATATTTTTGTTTAATCTGCCCTTTGTATATCTGTTTTACCGTTTACATCTATCGTTAAACGAAAATATTTAGTTTCATGCGCGCGCAATATTGTTTCTCTTTGTGTCCATTCATCTTGTCCGACGCCACATAAACCATTCCCTAGCAGATCCCTACCTACTTTTAAAATTATTTCTCCAGGTTCAATAGAAAATTTTGCAGTTTCTCCAGGATTGAATCGTGCTGATAATATACTATTAATAAAAACAGCGTAATAGCAACCAGACCCTAAGTACCCTTCATCTCTTGTAATAACAATTGCGGACGTAGTTTTATTATTTACATCTTGATAAGAAAGTACCCGATCTGGGGGGACTTTAATCGCATCAGAATGTCTGACTGGTGTTGTAGCACACCCGCAAACAATAAATAGTAGCAATACTAGAGTCGCCTTTAAAAATAATTTCATTCTTAATTCTCCCTTATGAGTTTACTACGAAATCAGCGGGGAGCGTAGCGAGTCCGCTATACTGATTTGTTAGCATTAAATTAATGTCAGCGGCATATTCTGCTGTATTGCCTAAAGTTTGCCATATGTTCTTCTGAAAGAAGATGTGCATTTGGTTGGGATAAAACCGTGCAACGTTTACCAACTAACTTTTCAATGTCGCGCTTTAAGACGTTTGCGACGGTTTTGCCAACGCAAATCACATAATCCGGATTTGCCTCTGCGACTACATTATGGATATAGCAATCCCATGACTTTCTTATAACCAATGAAATGATGTTATTATTAGGTTTTTCTCCGTTGTTATATAGCGCGACGATGCTTGAATCGATGAGCCAAATGCCGTTCCGCTGAAGGCGCAATAAAAGTTTGATTTTATTCTCTACTCTTTGTTCATATTTTGTTTTTGATAAAATCGGATGGAAATCATTCTTCTCTTGAATAAGATTGTCACAGCTATAAAATATTTTCCAAAACTGAGGTGTGCCATCGCGTTTAGGATGTGAAGGATTTCCTGTCAATAGTCTTTCTCCGTAGCCAATGCAATAGACAAATTTTGCGTATTGTGTTTCGTAGCCAGGCAGATTGGGTAACTGAGGTATTTTAATCTTTCGGTCATCATCGCTTGTGAATACATGTGATTCAGCCAAAAGAATGACTCTGATTTTGCCCGTTGGTTTCCAATATTGGCGATATCTCTCCACCAATTCAACAGACTCATAAGGTTCAATATCTTTGCCAAGTATCTGATGAATCTGGTCATAGCAGTGTTTTAATTTATTATTCATATATTTTTGCTAACGCTTTGCTCACCAGAAAATTAGGAGCGCAGCGAGTAATTTTGCCGCGTGCAGCAAATTGTTAGGCAAGGCCGGAATACCACTCATGTTAGCTACGCCTCCCGAATATGTCATAGAAGGCTCCCTCCACGTATTCAATAGGATCTCTTTCATGTATTTCTAGTTCGTCAAGCAGTTGAGACGGTGAAAGTGGCGGACAAGGCATCTTTGCTTTATTTGTTTCAGTCATTACCCGAATAAATTTTTTGTCAATGGTTAAGAAGCAATCCGCACCATTGACCTCAGCAGTCCAGAGGTGGAATGCATCTGGATACTGCTTCTCAGACAACCCCTTGCAGAGCTCTCTGAATCTCTCAACATTCCTTAAATTAATTAATAAAAAATCGGGAAAATCCCTAGCCTTCATGATTTTTTCAATTAAAATATCCGGATTGATCTTCAATAGCCACTTGCAAAAGTCAATCATTCTTTGGTTATCAATATGATCATCCAGTGAAGATTGAAAAAAGTATGACCTCTCAACAGCGGCATCTACATATTCGAATTCTATTCCGTTAAACACATTTCCGATGGCGGTAGCTGGAAATGACCTAGGACGTTTCCACCCCTCGAACTGGATTTCCACGTATATAGATAAAGCAATAACGTTCTGTCTTGCCAGTCTCCCGATGGTTGGCATACATTCAATCTGCTCTCGTTTCCAGACCTCGTCGTCCCTGGGTAATGGTTTTCCCTCAAACCCAGAAACCTGAATTGTATGCTCTTTTCCACCCCAGCTGACCTTGGTGCTTTTCTGGGCACCTTGCACAGTGTCACTAATACTGACAATACAGTTATCAAGAAACACCTTTTTAGGAACGATGTTTTCCATATTCCTGCCTAACGAGAAGCTCACTGGACCGGCGCTGTTTGCCGGGTCCAGTGAAGCGTCTTGTTGGGTAATTTTTATTATTTTTGAGAGAGTTTTAATAGATAATATAGCCCTCCGCGTTTTCTGGCCTCGTCTTTTGATAATTGTTCACTTCGAATATCCGAGAAAAATACTCCGAGCTTTGCTAGGACATTAGCAATTGCTATATTTGATGGTAGCGTAGTGAATCCTAAGACTAACTGCGGTATATCTTTTGTCAAATCAATCAGTCTTTTATGCCAGGGTTGCCCAGAATGAGATATAGCTGTTTTTAACTCAATCATTTCTGGTTCCACTTCAGATTCAAATATAAATTTTGCTTCTCTTATTATTTCGTCTGTCGTTGAACTAGAAGATATGGCACTATTCAATACCTTTGAAAGTTTCAACATCCTCAATTTAAACGGTACAAAATATTCTTTTGTCTTTTCTTTAATTTCTTCAATTTCCCAAGGTTCAATAGTTTTTATATTTGGCAAAACAAGCTTGATGCACTCCATTGCTAAAATTGTAGATAATATTTTGGCGTTTGATTTTACTTCAGACGGTAATCCAGGAATCGGCATTGTGGGATCAGTGGTTATAAGCGGCAAATGTTCTTGCGACGAATAAATTAATGAATTAGCTGGGTAAGTCCATTTTGCTGGAACATCTATGAAAGCACCTCCTGGAAGAGGTACACAATGACCGGTTGCTATTGTGGGAATAAATCCTGGCTTGGGAGGACCGAAGTAAAGTTCTTCAATTTCTTTGGCTAAATTTCCTGCACCATCTTCGAGTGAGCCAAAAGCTTTTCTCTCATGTTTTGAAAGTTGAAATACAGATGGGCAATATGAATAAATTAATGCAGTTATCATAGCGTGGTATTGATCTAAAGTGTCTGTATCACGAATTCCACCTTTCCTGATTGATTCAATCTGTTTAAATAGTTCATTTTTGTCTAATCCATTAATGTTTATATGCACACCTGGCAAATGAATTTTATCATATACAAAGGCTAATATTGATAACGCTTCACGTGGCAGAACAAAAGAATTATAGAAAACGGCATCATAAGAATTACTACTCATATTCTCTATTCTTTCAGTTAGTTCTTTTCTAGTTACCATTGTATGCCCAACGGCGGAACTAAGCGGTGGCATTAACATGCTGGAAGCGAAGCTTCCTTTGCATGTGAAATGCCAACCGACTTCAGTGACTTGTTGGCGTCGTGCGAATCAGCGCGCAAGGCCTAATAATTATTTTATATACACTGCATTATCATAAAACGCATAGATTGTCAGGCGCCAAAAAGGAACTGAAAAGCGGTAGCTTAGTTCCGCCGTTGGCCGAAGCGCGCAGCGCGGCGGCCAACGGCAGGCATCACCGGCGGTTTTAGCCGTCCGGTGGATGCCATGGTTATACGCCCTCTTTCTCTGGATCGAACAGCTTTGCTATATGATCTTTGATTTGTTCTTCCGATACTGAGAAGAAGTTAAAGGCTTCGAAAAGTGGTAAGGTGATTTCATGTACATCGTGTATCAGATTCTTCTTAATATTAGCGCATGATAGAATTTTATACATTGAATCTACCGTGTCCTGACAGCAAATGTAGTTTTCATATATCTTATCGAAGTCTGCCTTGTGATAACCAATCCTTCGGTTATTCAAAGCTGTCCATGCTATCTTCAGAACTGCCATGGAATCTCCAACTGACATCTGTTTTGCGAAGCTATCAATATACAGAAGAAGCTCTGATATGCGCCACAGGATCAAAGAGAAATCGATGATTCTCTCCTTCAAGTTAAGTTGATGTTGGAAATCAGAGTCATCTTCCTGATAACCCCTGAACAAAGCAAAACGGCCCACCGGTTCGGCGCGCCAGAAATCTGAGTGGCTTGGCCCCTTGTCACCATCCTCAGCTAGCCAGACTTCGATTCCGCCTTGGTATGGATATGGTGCTATCCCAGAACGAGTCGGTACCCACCCAATATCCCACCCGGTTCGGTGCGTTTCGGATGCCCTAAGCTGTTCTAAAAACTTGTTGAGGCCACTCATATCAGGCTTAGACAGAAGAACGAAGCTGGCTTGCCAAAAGCCGTCAGCGAAAGGGTTTACCTTCTCTTTGTTCAGTCTACTCGCACAAAGATACTCGAAACGTCCGCGTGCTTCTTTTTCCCATACATGAATGTCTTGATCTTGCTGAACGACTTCAAGCTTAAGGTCGGATGATTTCACTGCAATCATTGATGAGTCGACAGTTAGGGTGACGGGTTGGTTAAAGGGGTTGGATCCAAGAGGCGGTTTCTCAGGATGAGGTTGTTTATAGACGGCTCTAAGTAATTCATCAAGTGCATTCTGTTGTTCCTTATCGTCTCGAAAGTCTACGGCATACTTGCTCCCAAGGTAGGTGGGCAAGGAGCTATCGAACGTTCCTCTTCTCAAAACTGGGATGAATTTTGGGCGCAAATCGTTAGCCTGTAACATTTCTGCGGAGATAATGTTCTTTTCGTAACCTACACCACCACGGGGGATATTAGATTTATCAGCATAAATAGGCGTGCATATGAGAATCACAAAATCGGAGTCTCTTATTTGAGATTCCATGAAGTAGGTTGTATCTTGCCCCGGTATCAGATCCCACTTATCAAGGTACGCGTCAACCCCGTTCTCCCGAAGCAGCTTCCCCAAATCCATGACCCATTGATCATGTTCTGGCTCTTCGTGTGAATAACTGAGAAATACTCTCGGCATTATTCCTCCGCTTTCTTGGCGTATAACAAATTGCTCAACATAGAGGGCCGTTCCTTCGCCCGAATCTGGTGCAGCTAAATGTTGGACGCCTCTTCTTTGCTACTTGTACTCATGATTGATCCATTGGAGAAGGTCAAACGTGAGTTTGGCTAGCTCCGGGAAAATCAAAAGTGATGCGTGAACTGTATCGAACGTAACCGGATCAACGCTGGAAGGATGACCTGCGTCATTCCGAGCCGTGCGGATCTGCTGCAAAAAGGCAGACCAATAAGACCTGAACGAATCCCGTAGCTCCTTTTTCATCTGCCCAGAGTTCTGATCAAGGAATGAATACATGGCATCCAGCACAACCTTCAAACGCCAATCATCCATACCTCTTGGAACGTTTCTGTTCATCGACTGCAGCTTCCCAACAACTGCATCTCGGAGTTCAAGAGCGATACTTTCTGATGCACCGCCGACCATGACAGCCGACGCTTTCGGAAGATCGTTTACAAAGCACGCGAGAGCCTCCCGAAGATAGGCGTCTGCAATCGAATTCAATGTCACAGCCTGAGAGAGCGAAGCCAAGTAACCGGCCGGATTGCTTGGATCGCGACTCAAGTTAGCTAGTGATTTCCTGCCCTGCTCGGTAAGATGAAAGAATGGAGGGTCGGGGTTAGCGAGGTTGAATCCCCAAGCAAGGTATCCGGTTCGAAGCAGATCATGGAAGGCAGTCAGAATCGCTTCCTCCAGAACATGATCGCGAGCGCCACCAAGTCGGTCGCGCACTTCAGTGAGGATGCTCCGCGACTGAAGGTTACTGTCTCCAGGCCTTTTGGGAGCGCACTCCGAAATGACCTGCAGTAACACATCCCGTACTTCTGGTTTAGGCACCTTATGCTCCTTCTATCGTCCAACGAAAAAATCACCCGGAGCGTAGCGATCGGGTGTATTGCCCTTGTTATGGGTTTTGTTTATCTTTTTCTATATCTGATATCTGAACACCAGATAGCTTAATGTATATGGGTGCAATAATACTTGACCAAAGTATGGAAATTACAATCCCCAGGAATGGTATAGCAATAAATACTGTCTTGAATGGCGCGGTCTTCCACATTCCTCTTAAAATGAAAAATGATTCATCCCCAATTACCAGTACCGGCGGACTTTCGCTATAAAACATTATTATTCCGACAAGCCCAATAACCCCGGCGAGCGAATGTACAATGCAACAAAACCAGGATACTCCGTAGATCTTAATAAATAATACACGCAACAGAGAAGGGATACTATGTGAAATCCAAAAAATTGGTACTATCAGGAATGGGAACCCAATTATTACCCATAGCCAACTTAGTGAAAAAATAAATGCCATTCCGATAGCTGCGATATGTATTCCATAAAAAGAAGTCAAGAACCACACGAACATCGTTATTGGTATAAAAATATATTTCATTTCTTTATCCCATAATCGAAAAGCTGAACCGGAGCAGCCCAGCGGGCTTGCGATCGGCTCTAGCTACGGGTTATGGATTTAATGTAAGTAATTTCACTCCAAATAATGCTTACACATTTGAAGCGCATCTTTTTCAATAAAGTTTCCCCCTTTTTCTTTCTGTAATGCTTTTAACTGTGCCTTAGAATATTTATTTGCTAATTCTGTAATATAATCCACAGAACACTTACAATATTTTTGTACTTTAACATAGGAATAGCCTTGACTTAATATGCCTTTTTCACAAGCAGCTATAACTTTTCCTCTCTCTTCTATAAGCATTTTTCCCCCTTCCCATTCCTCACCACTGATCTTATCGAATTTAATGGAATTGGCTATTCTTTTAAATTTTTGAATATTATTTTGAAAATTTATTTCAGAATCTGTAAAGGTTAAAGTAAATAGTTTTTCGTCTTTAACCCATTGCACTGCATAATACTGTAATCTATGCTTTCCTTCATACTGATTTCTAAATTCACCATTTTCCCATCTATATACGCATTTGAAAAAATCAATGTTTGATGAGGAATCAGTTTCATAAACTTTTTCTATTATTCTAGCATGTTCATAGTATGGGTTGAAAATCTGTCCCAATGTTGGTTGTTTTATTGAAGAAAGACCCTTTGCATTTATAACGTTTATATTCATATTCGCGCCAGATTCAATATTTGCATAGACTAAATATGTCCATGATTTTGTTGGTTTCCTTTTAGACCAATCATCCGGAATGTTAATTGAGAAACCATATAAGGCTGAATGAATAATAGTCTCAGCAAAAGCTGTTTGATTATAGATGACGTAATTGAATGTAATGATAAATAAAACAAAAACTATTATTTTTTTCATATAGAGCCTTCTTCAATTTCATTTGGTTCACAGCAACGTAAAGCAATGCCAGAGCGCAGCGAATAACCGCATTTATTTTATATATCTTTATTTTTTTAACATATTTTTACCATTGCATTAGGCTACCTAAAGCCACGAATGCAAGGCCCAACCTAAAAAATATTTTATCGACACGAACGATAGATGGTTCATAGTATGACCCATCTTCTGATCTTTTAACAATGTCTTCTAATCGTTTTTTATTTTCCTTACTTCTTGCGGAAAGTGTGTATTTATTTTCGACCTTTACTGCATAAGCTAGGAACGCAGTACCTACTATCACAAGTAGAATACCGACGTGTGTTAAAGTCAAAAGCGAAACAACGATAGAAATAATATTATTCATCATCTTTTATCCATAACGATTAATATACTTAGCCGGTAATTTCCGATATTTTGTTATCTTTATACTCTTTTTAAGAAAAATAAAAATTAAAATAATGTTTAAAATCAAATGAAATGAAATTATGGCACTGGGCATTTCACGGTAATAAAGACCAAAAGCCCGGCAGGTAATTTGTGGAATATTTATCCAGTTTAAACAAAAGCCAACATTAATGAATTCTGGCTGAAGGGGGTATGCTTATCTAAATTGCCTGAGGCTCTCTTTCAGCTTACTATAAGGAAGATAGGAGAGGACATGGTATTTTCGATCTGTTAAAGTTGAATATCCCAAACAACCATAGCAGAAAGGAGAAAAAACCATGTCCAGGAATGATTATAACAGACAGGCGGCACGTCGTCAAAGAATCAGGAAAACGACCCTCATCGTTGGGGTCGACATCGGCAATGCCTTCAACGCAGTGGGATTTATGAACAAGGAAGGCAACGTCTTGGGAAGCTGTGCAAAGCTCTATAACAATCGGGAAGGGTTTGAACAGTTTGTAAATATGATTGAAGGGTTAAAAACGAAGCATCATCTGAGAGATGTTCTTATCGGGATGGAACCGACGGGACATTACTGGAGGAAGCTGGCCTATTTTGGGAAAGAGCATGGCTATGAGGTTCGTTTTGTGCGGACAACGGCCCTGAAGCATCACCGGGAACTGGATGAGAGTTCATCGGCCAAGAGTGACCAAAGAGACGCGTTAACCATAGCGAACATAACCCGGGAAGGCAAATATATTGACACGGTCATCGAGGATGGAGTGCTGAGG